>CAZXHW010000423.1:0-7137 GCA_964639915.1 uncultured Heliomicrobium sp. | reverse complement strand
CCGGTCTGCGTGTCGAGCACGCGAATCACCTGGTTGTTCGTGTCGGCGATGTAGTAGTTGCCTGCCGCATCCAGCGCCACGCCCGAAGGCCCATCCAGTTTGGCAATGTTGGCCAGGCCCGTGTCACCCGCAAAGCCGCTGGAACCGTCGCTGGCCACAGTGCTGATTATGTTGCTGGCAACTTTTCGCAATCGCCCGTTTCCGGAATCCACAAAGAAAACATCGGTACCCGCGATTCCAATTCCCGTGGGAGTGTTCAGCGTAAATAAACCAGCCGGAGTGCCATCGCCGTTGTATCCCTGCCCCGCGCGTCCCGCAATTGTCGTCAGCAACGTGCCGTCCACCTGGCGAACCCGGTGATTGCCGGAATCGCTGATGTAAACTTTATGCGCTGAGCCAACTGAGACTCCAGTGGGAGCGTTCAACTGCACGGCGGTCGCCGTGCCAAATTCTGTTGGAGAACCAGTCTGGCCATTTCCGGCAAATGTGTTGATATTTCCGTTAATGATGGCGCGAACCACGTTGTTGCCGGTATCGGCAATGTAAATTGTGGCACCGTCAACGGCCACATCGTTGGGAGTGTTCAACGCTGCAATTGCGGCTGTGCCGCCATCGCCTTCGTTGCCTGCGGCTCCGTTGCCGGCAATGTGAGAAACCGTGGGTGTGGTGTCCAGATCATTGATCGAAATCAGGCGGTGATTGCCAGCATCGGCGACCAGCAGATTGGTTCCGTCCAGCGCGATTCCGCGCGGGTCAGTCACAACGGAGCCTGATGCGGATCCGGTGCTTGATCCGGGCACGCCATTTCCTGCGATGGTATTGATTTGATTGGTCCCGGTAGTGACTTTGCGAATGCGGCGATTGCCGCTGTCGGAAATGTAAACATTGCCGTTTCCATCCACTGCCACGTCCGAAGGGCTGTTGAGTAAAGCGTCTGTTGCCGGTCCACCATCGCCGTTTATTGCTGTAGAGTTTCCAGCCGCTTCGCCGACTTTGCCCGCGAACACAGTCAAGGTGCCTGCTGAAACGTTTAATTTGCGAATGACGTGATTGGTGGTGTCGGCGAAATAAATTTCATTTGCTGACACAACGGCGATGCCACGCGCATTTTGGAAATCTGCGAATGGCCCTGTGCCTCCGCTGGAACCGGCAATAGTCGAAATGTTGAATGCGGATTGCGCCGATGCCGAACGCCAAATCATTGGCAACGCCAAAACTGACAAGCCAATAAAGGCGGCCAGGATCAACAATGCCAGACGGCGTGAACTGTAGGATCGCAAATTTTTATTCTTATGCGTTGAAGCAGCCTGAAAATTACGTTTCATTTGTACCTCTCGAACGTGGGAGTGCGCGACTTGACCGCACCAAGCCCGTCGCGCAACGAAGCCGGTCAATCGGTGAATCAAACTGTTTGATTGCTGGTTGTCACTAGCGGGTCAAAACTTGCAGGGAGGCACAAAGTTTTGCCCTAAAGATGGCATGGGGTGTCAAAAAAGTGATCACGGGGCTTGGGCATCTGCGAGCTGTGGGTTCGGAACAGCTTGAATTTTAGTTTTCTTGCCAAATGCCGGTCAACAGGTTTGTCAGCGGTTTAATAAACGGAAGTTCTATCGTCAGTTTGTTTGAAGATGTCTGAAGGGCTTTTTCAGCTTTGGGTTGCAAACCACCTGAATTGGACAAAATTTTCTGCTTCTTGCGGCGTTCGCGATCCAAAAGCATTAATTCAGTCAGCGATTATTGGAAAGAAGAGTTGATGTAGTTTGTTCGCAGAAACAGCCAGGTTGAATAAACATTGATTGCCACTGACAGTAGAAACAGTAGCGCTTCGGACAGCGTGAGCTTTTTGGGCGAATTTTCCAGCAGGATCAGCGACATCCAGGGCAACAATTCCATCGCGTAACGGTAAGAAATTTGCCAGCCGCCCGGATTGCCATGCAGCCATAACACCAATGTCAAAAACAGGATTGCTCCAACAGCCAGCCATTTTAACTCGCAGTTTTGGCATCCGCGGCGAAAGAGGAGAATGAGGAAAGGACAGCTCAGCAAAACTGAACCTCCGAATCCCGTCGGAACCAGGTAAGGGAAGTTCGGAATGCGATTCCACCCTTCAATCAGCATTGCATACGCGTTTCCAGGAATCGCATGAATGGAAAAAATTCCATGTTGGTACCACGGTTCATCCAACACGCCCGGAATGCGCGCATAGCCAAAATCCAGCGGCGATCCGAATCGAATGTAGTTATAAATCAGTGTTCCAATGCCAAGCGCCAGCGGAACTGCGATAAAGCGATCCACGATCTTGATCAAATTGCGTGGTTCTGCTTCTTCGCGCTGGTTTCTGTAAAGCAGGTACACGAACAGCGGAGCCAGCAAAATGATTTCCGTGCGGTTGCCGAAAGCGACAGCAAAGAATAGTCCCGCCAGAAAAGGATTCGGTTTGACCAAGGTGAAATAAAGCGCTGCAAACTGTCCGGCAACGGCAAAACCCAGCGCAATGTGCCAGGCTCCGGCAAAGGCAAGATTTGCCCACATCCAGGTTGCCAGCGCAGGAAATAACGCCATGACAATTCGTTTTAACGGATCATCCGTGTATTTTCCCGTCAACAGATAACTCAGCAGTGTAATGACCGCCGCCAGCAATGCCGCCAGAACCGTCCCGGGAAGCTGCGTGATCAAACGCAGCTTTTGTAAAACAGCCAGCGGGAGCATCATCACTACGCTGCCCAATGGAAAAGCTGAATAGTATTTACCGTTGTGCGGAATGATTTCGTTCAGCCAGTCGGGAGGCTTTTCTTCCAGTCCGACTTTGCCTTCAAGCATCACCACGGCAATTCTGAGCGTGTAATCATAAAACGAGCCCGATTGTGAGTTGGAGACGTAATATGCGACGAAAACCAGAACGATTAAAGCGGCGGCAAGATATTGAGACTGGCGGCGGCTTGTAAGGGTCATTGACTCGCCTAATTTGATAAGTCGAAACCGTTTTGGCTCGGGTCAGCACTGGTGAGCAGGGAATCAACAGGCTCTGTTTGAATGACGGCAACTTGTTTGATCCGCTCAAGTTCATCGTCCAGATTGTTTAGCGCAATGGCTGCTGCGGCTTGATGCGCGCTTTTGATGGTTGTGCCTTCGCCTGTTGCCAGGCAATGACCGTTGACGCGCAGCTCAATCTGAAAAATGCGATTGTGATCCGGCCCCAGGCTTTCAACGATGACGTAATGAGGTGTTGGCAGTCCGAAAGATTGCAGTTTTTCCTGAAGCGCTGTTTTGTAATCGGTTCGGGTCAGGTTTTGCGGATCAATTTCTTCCAGCGTTTCCGCAAATTCTCGGCGGATAAAATCTTTGGCAGCCTGGACTCCACGATCCAGATAAATCGCAGCGATCAAAGCTTCATAAGCATCCACCTGAAGCGCGGCTTTATTTCTTCCACCGGTTTTTTCTTCGCCGCGATTCAGCAGCAGGTAATTTCCCAGTTCCAGCTTGGCAGCCTGATTTCTGAGATTGACCGCGCTGACCATGTACGCGCGCATTTTCGACAGCGTTCCTTCGCTAAGGTTGGGATAAAGCTCCAGAAGCCAGGCGCTGACTAAAAATTCCAACACCGCGTCGCCCAAAAACTCCAAGGCCTCGTTGTGCGGAGGGCGCGGTTCGGGTTGTTCGTTGGCAAAGGAACGATGCATCATCGCGCGGCGGAGCAACACTTTGTCACGGAAATAATACCCGATCTGTTCTTCCAGCCGACTTAACCTGTCCTCAAATGTGCCTTGATCGTTCACGGTAACTGTTTTTTATCATCCCAACTGCAAGAAAAGCCAGCCCTCCGGGGAGTGCTGGCTTTTCTTGCAGGAAATTCAGGTGGTTGACGCCTCTTACGGTTTTTTACGTTTACCTTTGGGAGCAGCCTTTGGGGCCGCCTTGCCTTTGGTAGTTGTCGTAGTGGCTTTGCTGCTGGTGCTTGTAGCATTGTGGGAGCCGCCTCCGCCACCAGAACTGGTTAGCTTGACGCTACCGGCAGCAGGTCCAGCAGGAGCTTGCAACGGTGCAGAGTTGGCATCTTCAACTTTGACCGGAATTGTCGGGCCGGCGACTGTCGGATCGGCGCTGAAAGATTTCACATATTCAGCGGATTTTTCCGGCGCTTTTGTGCGGTAATTCCAGTAAGTGTCGAAGTAGGTCTTGGCAGCGTCATAGTAGGATTTGCTTTCCGGCTTGGTGGCTGTTGCCATCACGCGAGCATATTCCGGAATCAATTTCCCGTCCATGACGTCGTTCACTTTCTTCAGCAACTCTTTGCCTTGATCACCGGTCTTTTGTTCGTCGGTGAGCTTGTCATATTCCGCTCGAAGCGCTTGATACTCTTCCAGATAGATATTGGCGCGCAGCCAATAGTTGGTCGGATCTTTCCAACCCAGTCCATCTTTATTATGAACTTCTGTGGACTTGGTCAGATAAGCGACGGCCTGGGCTTTGTCGCCTTTGGTTTCAACCAGGTAAAAGCCATTGAACTGGTTGAGTTGGGCCATAACGATCTCGCGCAGATTGTCCCAACTGGTCTTTTCCCAACCTTCCGGGGGAGTGGAGGACTCGAACAGTTTCAGTGCCTGATCGCCGTACCCTTTCACTTTGTCCAGATTCTTATAAAGCTGGGGAAGGGCGCCATGGGCACCCGCAAGCGCCATTTGCCCAATCACAAATTGATTGCCTGGGACTATCTTCAGCAGATCTTCTCCTGCAGCAAACAACTGATCCAGTTTGTTGGCGTCGGGAGCAGCATAATATGCTTGTAACGCAGCTTGAAACTTCTTGTTGGCTTCGTCGTAGCCTTTTTGCTTAGTGTAATTGTCTACTTTGGTTTTAGCGTTTTTGGCGTAAGTGCTATCAGCATATTTTTCCAGCAGTTCTTTGGATAACTGAATGCACTTCTCTTCGTTAATAGGTTTTTCTGTATAACAAACAGCATACCAAGTACGCTCAAACGTGCCTTTCGGATCATCCTGCGCCTTAACAGGGGAAACCGCGATGGCGCTGGCCAGCAGCGACAATGCGAGTAGAAAACTAAACTTCTTCATTGAATTTATTCCTCCACAGTCAGCGTTGCTTATATTTAAGCTTAGAGTTTTGTCCCAGAAATCGTTTTTTGGTTTGGGGATTTGCGAGGTTCGACAATGCGAATCTCGACAGGTCTGACCAGCTTTATAAACCGCGTCGTTATTGACGCCGGCAACGAGGCATTAGTTACCGCATCAGAAAAAATTTTACCGTCGCATCTCATCCGGCAGCGTTAAAGATTGCTCGCCCCAACTCAATATCAACACGTATTCAACCCTTGAATGATGAATGACGAAATATGAAATTTTGTTGGATTTTGATGATGAGTGCCAACGGTACTCTCAAGAGCTTGTCAGGCGAAGGCGTATTGTGCATTATTCATTTGCTTTGTCAAACCACCTATGTCCAGCTTACTGAACCATTTCAACGCCCTTCAAGCTTCGATTTTGGACTCCATTCGCGTCCTGGTCGAACGTGAAACCACATCTCGCGAAGAAGCCCGGCTTAATGAAATTGCCTCTTTTGTCGGAGGCCAGTTGCATGAGTTGGGAGGAGAAATTGAACTCACTCCACAACCCGGCTACGGGACTCATCTGCGCGCCAGATTCAATTTCGGTCACGATCGGGCAGAATCTCAAGTTTTGGTGATCGGCCACCTGGATACTGTCTGGCCAGTCGGCACTCTTGAACGTCTGCCGTTTCGTCTGACTCCCGAAGGTACTGCTCACGGGCCAGGCATTTTTGATATGAAAGCGGGGATTGCCGTTGTCGTCCAAGCCCTGAACGCGATTCGCACGCTGAACTTGCAAACCAAAAGACCTGTCACCCTGTTGCTGACTTGCGATGAAGAAATTGGCAGTAAAACTTCGCGTTCGCTGGTTGAAGAGGAAGCCAGGCAGGCTGCTGTCGCTTTGGTGCTGGAACCTCCAATAACGGGCGGCGTGGTCAAAACTGGCCGCAAGGGAATTGGCGTTTTCGGGGTTCGCGCGATTGGGCGAGCTGCTCATGCAGGGCTTGATCCGCGCAAAGGCATCAATGCAAATGTCGAGCTTTCGCATCAGATTTTGCGGCTGGCAGCGCTGAACGATTATGACCGTGGCGTAACAGTCAGCGTAGGCGTGATGAATGGAGGAACTGCCACAAATGTTGTTCCTGCTGAAGCTATGGCAAAAGTTGACGTGCGATTCTGGACACCGGAAGACGGTGAGCGGATTGTCCATGAAATCCGCGGCTTACAGTCCGTGCTTGAAGACGCGCAGCTTGAAATTACTGGCGGCATCAATCGTCCGCCGATGCCACGCTCCGAAAAAAATATTGCCCTTTACGAACACGCGCGAAACCTGGCTGCTGAGCTTGGGTTCGATTTGAAAGATGCCGTTGTCGGCGGAGGCTCCGACGGAAACTTTACAGCAGCGTTGGGAGTGCCAACGCTTGATGGTCTCGGCGTTGATGGCGCTGGCGCTCACGCGGATCATGAACACATCATTGTCAGTGACATTCCCCGCCGAGCAGCATTGCTGACCAGGCTGCTTCAAACATCGTGATGAAATCAAAAGGCAAACATTCTCCTCATCACAACGCAACGACATTAGGTCGTCGTGTGCCAAAGTTATTTTTGCCTTTTGCACTTTGCCTTTTGCTATCTGGCTTCACTCGGGCGCAGACGCCGATTCGGTTGGCAGTGATGGATTTTGTTGGCGATCAGGGCAGGGAATTTTCCGGTTTGATGCGTGAAGCTGCAAAACATTCAACCGGCGAAATTGAACTGTTGGACGATGATCTTGTGCGGACAGCAGCGAATGGAGCGGGTTATGCGGGTAGTTTGAATCTAAGCCGCGATGAGGCCAAGGAATTAGGCCAAAGCTTAGGCTGTGATTTTTACCTGCTTGGTAAAACGCTGTTGGCTCGCCGACTGACCGGAGTCAAGGGAGAACAGTTTTACTTTGAAGCACTGGCCGGATTGTTCTTGATCGAAACGCGCACAGGCAAACTGACCCTGTTTTCGTTTGAAAGCGCCAAAGCGCAAACGGAAATTCAGGCGAAAAGCCAGCTCAAGGAAATTTTGAGGCAGGCGTGGCCGAAGTATGC
>CAZXHW010000422.1:0-7159 GCA_964639915.1 uncultured Heliomicrobium sp. | reverse complement strand
TTGGTGGTTTGCTAAAGCCGACTTCGGGCCGTGTAATTGTTGACGGAGAAGACATGGCCGCGATGAGCGATGCTGGTCGCACGGATACTCGCCGCCGCAAGATTGGCTTTGTTTTTCAACGGTTTAACTTGTTTCCAACGCTGACCGCTGACGGTAATTTGCGGCTGGCCGAGCAGATTCACGGCAATGGCAAAAAGGCAGTTGATGACACGACGCGCCGCGAAGTCTTGCAGTTATTAAGGTTGGAAAATAAAATGGGCCACAAGCCGCTGGAACTTTCGGGCGGGGAACAGCAAAGAGTCGCCATCGCAAGAGCAATCATCAATCGTCCGGCCATTATTTTGGCCGATGAACCGACGGGCAATCTCGATTCCGAAAATTCCGAGATCGTCCTTGAAATGCTGCAAAAGCTCAATCGCGAGTTGAATCAGACAATTGTCATGATCACGCACAATCCCGAAGCTGCGGCCGTTGCCGCCAGAACCATCGAGATGCGCGACGGTATGATTGTCGGCGAAAGGTGACAATAGTCACCTTAGCACTGCAAGTTATAGACGAGCAGAAACAGCGAATGGAAGATGAAATCATTGTTCGTGGGAATAAAAAACATCATTCTTTGGTCTTACGAACGTGGAACCTGGCAATACGATGTGCTTTGCTTGCTGATCATCGGCACGGTCTTTTTGGTCCCGAGCAAATATTTCGGCGATCGTGACCGAGAGAACGTCAAAAGCGTCCAGGCAGGCAATCAGGCAAATGAAGTGAGAATGATTGCATCAGAGCTTGGCGAAACGGTTCGGGAAATTGATGTTAGCGATTTGAAAACTTTCCTGGACGATCAACGTAAACCTGAATTGATCTTAAAACCGCAGGAAGCAATCTCACTTTACCTGCATGAAAAATTGAAGCAGGATGTGATCGTCAGTAAGTTTGAACCTTTTATGAACCCTCAAAAAGGGGTAGCAGGATATAGAGTCTGGACAAGATAAATGAGTCTGGCGGTTGTAACTTAATAGCCATATAGGAGATGGAGCAGTAAAGAATGAAAAAAATTATGACATTGGCACTGATTGCTGGTTTAGCTTTGGCTGTTGCCGGAGCAATGCCCGTTGTTGACGCCAAAACATCGCCCCAAATTCTCACCGGCATTCTCAACAAGATGGAGAGTGCTCATAAGCAGATGAAAAGCCTGAAAGCAGAGCTCATTCAGGAAAGAATTAATCCCCAGATCGGCAGCAAGGATTCCGATTACGGTTCGGTGATTTACAAACCGGGGGCCGGCAAGGAAAAAGGCAAACTGCGGATTGATTACACCAAACCCGGCGTCAAAGTTCTTTCAGTGATTGGTGAAAACTTTACGTTTTATGAGCCCAAGCTGAACCAGGCAATGAAGAGCACAGTCAATAAAGCTACCAAAGGCAAGGCGGGCGCGAATCTGATTGGTTTGGATGGATCTCTTAAAGCGTTGCTCAATAGCTATAACGTTGATTATGTCGGAGATGCCGCTGTCAACGGACAGTCAACAACGATTCTGAGGCTATTGCCGAAAAGCAAAAGCGATTATAACTCGATAGATATCTGGGTTTCGCAGAGCGGTTTGCCGGTGCAATGGAAGATGGTTGAACGCAACGGCGATTACACGGTCATTACCCTGAAAAATACTCAGGTAAACACGAATATTGCCGATTCGGCGTTCGTTATCAATCTGCCGGGCGGCACCAAGGTCATAGACAAATTGTAAGCTGCGGTTTCGCTTTCACTTCTTTATCATTCAAAATAACTCAACGGTTGCAAAAAGGACGAGCCAATAACGCTCGTCCTTTTCGTCAAACACAAACCCGGTCCCAAAGGATCAGGAATAAGGTACTTCACCCGTACCGCTGGATTTTTCAATGACAGACCTGAGCAGCAGCAAATTGAGCAGGCACGTTCGTGAAGCCAAACTCGTTGCCAAGGGCTTGGCTTCGACCAAACATCCGATTCTGGCGCACGTTATCCCAATGCGCCGATGCAATCTGGCTTGCGGATATTGCAACGAATACGACAAGGTTTCCGAACCCGTGCCGTTTGAAGAAATGAAGCGCCGGCTGGACAAACTAGCTTCTTTTGGCACGAATACCATCACCATCAGCGGCGGCGAGCCAATGCTCCATCCGCAGATTTTTGACATTATCACCTACATTCGCTCGCAGGGAATGATCGCCGGGCTGATCAGCAACGGCTATTACATGACTCGCGAGAACATCGAAAAGCTTAATCGTGCAGGTCTGGAATATCTGCAAATCAGTATTGATAACGTCAAACCCGACAAAGTCTCGCAGAAGAGTTTGAAAGTGATTGACCGTTATCTGGTCAACCTGTCGAAATACGCCAAATTCCACATCAACATCAATTCTGTGATCGGCGGAGGGATTCAAAACCCTGAAGACGCTGTGACGGTTTCTGAGCGCGCCGTTGAACTCGGCTTCGGCTCAACCCTCGGTATCATCCACGATCATAGCGGTCAGTTAAAACCCTTGAGCGGCCGGGAAGAGCAGGTTTACCAGAAGCTTCGCCGGTTTGGGAAAAAGAAATTTGGCTGGTTGAATCAGTTTCAGGACGATCTGGCCTACGGTCGTCAGCACGAATGGCGTTGCCGGGCGGGAGCGCGTTACCTGTACATCTGCGAAGACGGCTTGGTGCATTACTGCTCTCAGCAACGAGGTTATCCGGGAATTCCGCTGGCCGAATACACGCGTGAACATATCGAGCATGAATTCCGCACAGAAAAACCCTGCGCCAAATTCTGCACCATCGCCTGCGTTCAACAAGTTGCGATGTTAGATAACTGGCGCGCTCCGCAAGAACCCTTTGATATTCCCGAAGCCTTTCCAAAACACGTAAACCAGGGCGACTTGGCTGATGAGGTCGTTCGAGCAGAATCCTGAAGCTGTAAACAATCTGTCCGTTAAAACCAAACGCCGAACTGCAAAAAAGATTGCTGTTCGGCGTTTGCTTGATTTGGGAAACGTTTGTGAGCCGCTTAGTTTGTCTGCTGTACAGGTGCTCCGCATTTAGTCAGAAGGTTGTAAAACTCCGGCAGAGAAACCGAAGCGGCTTCGGCGCCTGCGATTTCGGTTTCGCCTTCGGCAATCAATCCAGCGACAGCAAAAGCCATAGCGATGCGATGGTCGCCGTAAGATTCAACACGAGCGCCTCGCAAGGTTTGTTTACCCGTCAGCCGCAAACCATCGTCGAACTCCTCAACTTCGATTCCCATTAGCCGCAAGTTATCCACAATCGCGCGGATGCGGTCGCTTTCTTTGACGCGAAGCTCGCGGGCATCGTGGATTGTTAGCGTGCCTTCCAGTTGAGTCGCAGCAACGGCCAGAATCGGAATTTCATCAATCAGGTTGGCAATCACATTTCCGGATAGTTCCAGATCGCCGCTGAGTTTTGAGGAGCGAATCACAAAATCCGCCACGGGTTCGCCATGAGCCAGTCGCTGATTGACGACTTCGATTTGTCCGCCCATCTGTTTTAAGACATCAATCAAGGCAGTTCGCGAAGGGTTGACGCCAATATGTCGCAAGCGGATTTCTGCGTTTGGCGCAATCAATGCCGCAACGATGAAAAAGGCTGCCGAAGACAAATCTCCTGCAACGGTATAATCGCCCAGAGCTTTGAGTGGCTTGCCGCCAGTGATGGAGATTTGTTCTCCATCTGCTGTTGTTTCAATTTCGATTGCCGCGCCGGTTTCCCGCATCATCACTTCGGTGTGGTTTCGCGTCGGCGTTTTTTCGACCACTGTTGTTTTGCCATCAGCGAACAGCCCAGCCAACAGCACGCAAGACTTGACCTGGGCGCTGGCCACGGGCGGCGTGTATTCAATCGCTCTCAGGTTACCGCCGCTGATTTTGATCGGCGCAAAATTATCGTCACGCGCTTCGATTTTTGCGCCCAGCAAGCGAAGCGGATCAATGACACGCTTCATGGGGCGGCGCTGGATGCTTTCGTCGCCAGTGATTTCGGTTGTGAAGTTCTGTCCCGCCAGAATTCCGGACAGCATGCGAATCGTCGAACCGGAATTGCCCACGTCCAGCACTTGCGACGACGGGCGCAATCCGTGCAAGCCTGCGCCATCAATGATGATTTGCTCCGTTGAACGTTGAATATGAACGCCCATGGCTTCCAGGCAATCCAGCGTGTTCTGGCAATCGCGCGCGGACGAGTAATTGCGCAAAGTTGATTGCCCATCGCCGATGGCGGCGAACATCGCAGAGCGGTGAGAGATGGATTTATCTCCTGGTAATTGGAAATCGCCGCGTAATGACGCGGCTGGAGCGACTCTGACCAATACAGTTTCTTGATTTTTGTTTTCAGACATTTTGAATTTTAAGTGCGTTGGAACTTTACCGGTAAACCTACCGTAGTCACGGGCATCCTGCAAAGTCGTTTTCTTGACATGACTTTTTTTACTGTGTTACACAATGCCCGGCTTAGACAAAAGCGCCTGATAGCAAAATGCTAAGGCGGAGATTGCGCGGGCATCTTAACAGATCAAAATTCGCCTGAAAAAAGGAAGCAACGGCTTATGATGCTAGCCGAAAACGTGGTCGAACTGTCCATCGGCAGTCAATTGGAATTCATTGACCTGGTCACCACGCTGACAGACAACATTACTCAAATGATCGGGCTTGATGAAGAGTCCGCTTACTGGGTCAATATGGCGGTACGTGAATCGGTGGCCAATGCAGTCGAGCACGGCAACAAATACGATTCCCAAAAAACCGTTGATATTCGCTTCACCATTGGCGTGGATGCGTTGCGCGTGAGCGTGCGCGATCATGGAGAAGGTTTTGATATTTCTACATTGCCTGATCCGCTAGACCCGAACAACCTGCTCAACCCGGCCGGTCGAGGCATTTTGTATATGCGAACCTTTATGGATCAGGTCGAATACGAACGCCATCCCGAAGGCGGAATGGTTGTGACAATGTCCAAACGCCGCGCAACGAACCCAACAGCTCAAGAAACCGGTGAAGGAGACCGCAAACTCGATGCAGTTAGAAATTAGAGAGCGCAGTTTTGGCGACATTATACTTCTGGATTTGATCGGCAAGATCACCATTGGTGATGGCAGCGTTCAGCTTCGAGAAGCCATCAGCAATTTACTGGACAATGGCCGCAATCGAATCGTTCTGAACCTCTCAGGCGTTAGTTATGTGGACAGTTCAGGTATTGGCGAACTGGTTTCGAGCTTCACGACGACCAAAGGAACCGGCGGAAGGCTCAAACTTCTGAATCCTCCCAAAAAGATCAAAGACCTGTTGATGATTACAAAACTTCTGACCGTCTTTGAAATCTACGAAGACGAGCAGACAGCCGTCGAAAGTTACCAGTAAGACACCCCAATAGACAGATAGCAGAAAGATTTGTTTTGCAGTTTTTTGCCGTGGCTACAAGCACAATTAGCTTGTAGCCACGGTCGTCATGAAGATTGCCGATTGAATTATGTTTCGTTCAATCGGGCATTTGGTTTGACACCTCAGAAAGCCATCTCTACAATCTCGCAGTTTCAGAACCGTTGCCGGAAGTTTTTATCCCCCCACGGCTGAACAAAATAACAAATGCCAAGCCAAGCTATCACAACGCTTGAGTTCGACAGGCTCAAGGAGACTCTGTTGCAACAAATCCGCACGCCGCTTGGAGCGGCGTTGGCTGAAGAGTTGCAAATTTCTACCAACGCAGAACACATCAGGCGTGAGCTGCGGCTGACGGGCGAAGGTGTGCTTTATCTTCGCGAAGGCACAGCGCTCGACATCCACGACCTCCCAGACCCGCGCTCACCGCTTGGCAAGCTGGGCATTACCGATGTGAACTTGGAGCCGCTGGAAATCATTGACCTGCTGCGGCTGATTTCCGTGGCGATGGGGTTGCGCGAAACTTTCCACGAAGAGCGCGAAAAGTTTCCTCTTGTCCGCGAAATCACCGAACCAATTCCGAATCTGCGCGCTTTGTACCAGCGGCTGCGCGGAAGAATTTCTGCCACTGGAGAAGTTGAAGATTTTGCCAGCCCTGAACTGCGCGAAATCCGCTTTCAAATTTCCAAGCTGCGTTCGCAAATTCAACGTTCGTTGGAAACTATTCTGAAACGTGCCGAAGCAGATCACGCGCTTCGCGATGATTACGTCACGATCCGTAACGACCGGTACGTCATCCCAGTTCGCAATGACAATCGTGGAGCAGTGCAAGGCGTTGTTCACGGAATGTCTTCGTCCGGGCAGACCGCGTTCGTTGAACCTTTGGAAACGATCAATCAGAACAACGAACTGGTGCGGTTGCGCGAAATCGAGCAGACCGAAATTATCAAAGTTTTGTTCGCCATCACCGAAGAACTTCGTGATGAACGCGACGCTCTGGCGCAAATGGCAGACGCCGTCGCGCAAATTGATTTTATTGCGGCAAAAGCCCGGCTGGCGATCAATCACGACGCGATTGAGCCGACCATCAACGAAAATGGGCGGCTGCATTTGAAAGACGCGCGGCATCCGCTGCTCGAAGCAAATTTGAAAGCTTTGCGATTGCCGATTGTGCCGCTTTCGGTGGATTTGGATAGCGACCATCGCATAATGGTGATCAGTGGTCCGAATGCGGGCGGTAAAACCGTCGTGCTGAAAACTGTCGGGCTTTTGTCGTTAATGGCGCAGGCTGGTTTACACGTTCCCGCGGTTGATGCTGATTTGCCGATTTTCAACCAATCCCTGGCTGACATTGGTGATCATCAATCCATCGCGGCCAATCTTTCGACCTTTACAGCGCATATTCAAAACATTCGCAATATCAGTGAAGAGCTAGATCCGCCCGCACTGATTCTGCTCGACGAAGTTGGCACTGGAACCGATCCGGAAGAAGGCTCGGCTTTGGGCGTGGCGATGGTGGATTACTTCCGCGAACGCGGAGCGCACGTCATTGTTACGACGCATTACAGCGGATTGAAGGTGTACGCGACGAACACGCCCGGTGTGATCAATGCCAGCGTCGAATTTGACGAACGAACGCTGAAGCCGACGTATCGTTTAATTGTTGGCTTGGCGGGATCCTCGTCAGGGATCGAAATCGCGCGAAGATTCGGTTTGCCGAAAGCGATTACCGAACGTGCCGCAGAAAAGGTTCAAAC
>CAZXHW010000421.1:0-7170 GCA_964639915.1 uncultured Heliomicrobium sp. | reverse complement strand
TCGGATCACTTCTCGCTTTGCTACTGAATTAGCTCCTCGATTCGCATATTGAGCCCCATACAATTAGGGTGAATGAAATGAAAAAGAAACAAATTATTTTTGTATCTGGCTCAATATTAAGTATTGGGGCTGGAATATTCGCGGTCCTAGTTGACCGAGATAAGCTTGAAAAATACATAGTTATTCCTGAGTCAGCAGTCGGTACACTGATGATTATCAGTATTGTATTAATGGCAGGAGGGATAATAGGCCTCATATATCTAGTATTTAAAGGGTGGGTAACCTTTGCTGTAGATAAAGCGATTCTGAGCAAAGTAAGTTCGAAGTATGTAATGATCCAAGCATCCCAAAGTGATTTAGGAGAGCTACATTCATTATATGAGAAACATTTTGGTGATGATGTTCCTTCAACTGTAACAATGCTGTCTTGGCTTCAAAAATATCGTAATGCGTTTGCGATGATCTACCGAATAGATAGCGCGTCAATTGAGAAAAAAGCACAAACGTTGGTCGGCTCATATAAAATTTTGTTACTGAATGAAGCCGGTGTTCAAGGATTAAACGATGGATTATTAACTGGTTCGACGTTCAAACAGGAGCACATCGCCAGATCATTTAAAGATGCAAAGGCTTGTTATGTAGGTGACGTCATCGCAACAACATTTTTGGGAAAAGGTACTGTCTTGGCCTACTTAAACGTTGCCTGCGAACCAATCTTTAAGCGCGGCTTGGCCATATATGCAAGACCACTCACGCCAGCAGGAAAACGTGTGATGACTAAATATGGATTCGTCCAGATTAAGGACGAAAAGTCTATGCCAGAAATTGGGCGAATGTGTAAACTCAATCCTATTGGAGGCAAGCCTGGCTCAAAAGCTATTAAATCTAAAAAATCTTCTTAATATGCTTCCCTAGTTTCTGGACACAATCACAATAAGCTTTGATACCAGTCAATGGTTTTCTTCAGCCCTTCTTCCACTGGCACGTCAGGTTCCCAGCCTAACACTTCTTTTGCTCGCGTGATGTCCGGGCGGCGTGCTTTCGGGTCGTCTTGCGGCAGAGGCTTGTAAATGATCTCGCTCTGGCTTTCGGTCAATCGCAAAATCAGCTTGGCGAATTCCAGAATGGTCATTTCAGTCGGATTGCCAATGTTGACCGGCTTGGTGAACGACGAATCCATCAATCGGCGGATGCCTTCGACCAGATCATCTACGTACTGGAAGCTGCGCGTTTGCTGGCCTTCCCCAAAAACTGGTAGCGGTTCATTCCGCAAAGCCTGATTGATGAAAGTTGGAACGACTCGGCCATCGTTGACACGATTGCGCGGGCCGTAAGTGTTGAAGATTCTGACGACGCGAACGTCCACGCTATGCGCGCGGTGATATGCGTAAGTGATCGCTTCGGCAAATCGCTTGGCTTCGTCGTAACAACTGCGCGGGCCGTTTGGGTTGACGTTGCCCCAGTAATCTTCCTGCTGCGGGTGAACCAGCGGATCGCCGTAAATTTCAGAAGTCGAAGTCAGCGCAAACTTCGCGCCTTTGGCTTTTGCCAGGCCAAGCGCGTTGTGGGTTCCAAGCGCGCCTACTTTCAGCGTTTGAATCGGAAATTCCATGTAATCAATCGGGCTGGCCGGACTGGCGAAATTCAGCACCCAGTCAAGCTTTCCTGCTACATGAATGTGGTTGCTGATGTCGTGGTGAACAAACTCGAAGTTAGGATTCGAGCGGTGATGGGCAATGTTCGCCAAATCGCCTGTCACCAAATTGTCCATTGCAATGACTTGATGGCCTTCGGCAATCAAGCGGTCAGCCATGTGGCTGCCAATAAATCCGGCTCCGCCGGTAATCAAAATTCGCATTTTGCTATCGTCCTATTCCTCTGTATTTAAATCCTGCCGCTTCAACCACTGCCGGGTCGAGCACGTTGCGGCCATCAACCAAAATCTTCGTATGCATGACTTCGCCGATTTTTTCCAGGTCCAGGTACTGAAACTCTTCCCATTCGGTGACGACGACGACGGCATCGCAATCTTCCGCCAGGCTGATGGCATTGTCAGAATATTCGATCTTCAAGTCAGGATATTGTTTGGCGCAGGCTTCGTTGGCAATCGGGTCGTAGGCTTTGACGCGCGCGCCCATTTCCAGCAATTCACTGGCGATTTCCAATGCCGGAGCGTCACGAATATCATCGGTTTCCGGCTTGAACGCCAAGCCTAACAAGCCAATGGTTTTGCCTTTGATGATTTTCAAAACTTCCTGCAGCTTCAGCACAGGAACGTGGCGCTGGCGTTTGTTGACCGAAACGGTCGAACGCAGCAGTTCCGGTTCATAATTGTATTCGTTGGCAATGTCTATGATCGCTGAAACGTCTTTGCCGAAACACGAACCGCCCCAGCCAACGCCTGCGTTCAGGAATTTTGGGCCGATGCGGCTGTCCAGTCCGAAACCGCGAACGACTTCTTTGATGTCTGCGCCGACGCGTTCACAAATATTAGCGATCTCGTTGGCAAAGCTGATCTTCGTTGCCAGAAAAGCGTTTGCGGCGTATTTGATCATTTCCGCCGAGGCCAAGTCTGTAGTCACAACAGGCACAGCCGTAAATCCGGAAGCGCGTGGAGCCGATGCCGGTGGCACAAACGTCTGTTCGACAATGGGTTCATACAGGGCGCGCAATCGCTCAGCCGCGTAATTGTCAGTCGCTCCGATGACGATTCGGTCAGGATAAAACGTGTCTGCGATGGCTGAACCTTCGCGCAGAAATTCCGGGTTCGAAGCGACTAAAAACACGTCTTCAGGTTTAATGCCATTGAGTTTGCGGCTGGCAGTCGTTGACGTGGAAGTTCCTTGGCCCGCTGCAGCAGTTGCCAACCGTTCGCGGTAAGCCGGATTTTCCAGCAAACCTTCCTTGACCAGCATCTCCACCCAGTTGCCGGAACCGATGGGAACTGTGGACTTATTGACGACAATTCGGCGGCGCTCGCAATCCAGCGCGCGGCCAACCGATTGTGCGACAGCTTTGACATAAGAAAGGTCGGCTTTGCCAGTTGGCAACGGCGGCGTACCAACTGCGATAAAAATCACTTCGGATTCTTTGACTGACGAAGCCAGGTCAGTAGAAAACCGAAGATTGCCGCGTTGAATTCCGGTAGTGATCAATTGATCCAAGCCCGGTTCATAAATCGGTGATTTGCCTTCGCGCAGCATTTGAATTTTGCGCTCGTCAATATCCACGCAAACAACTGAACGTCCCAAATAAGCCAGACAAGTTCCGGTCACCAAGCCAACGTAACCGGTTCCAACAACAGAAACTTCCACTGATTGCCTCCTTGAAAACTAAATGCCATTGCTTCGGGGAGAGCAGTTTTGAGAGAGATAAATTCCGCGCAGCCATTGGAGAGAGAAGGCCGTCGCGACAGGCGCGAGACTATAACAAACAGATTAGAACCTGTCACCAATTGGTTTTTGTGGTCTTAACTTTTGCCTTTTGCGCGGTGATTCTCTACATTAGATGACGTATCCCAAGTCATAACTTTACAGACTCGGAATAGGCTTACGGCGTCAAAACGTCGTTTGAATTCGTTCGGGCGGAAAAAGAATCAATGATCGGAAGAATCATCGGCAACTATCGAATCACCAGCGAACTCGCACACGGCGGCATGGGAACGGTGTACCGCGGCCAGCACGTCAATCTGCCGCGAGAGATTGTCGTCAAATCCATTTTGCTCGGCGCATTTTCCCCTTCGGCACAATCGCATCTGAAAGCGCGCTTTCGGCGTGAAGCCTACATTCAATCTCAGCTTGATCATCCGAACATCGTTCGCGTTTATGAGTTCTTTACTGCTGAAGATAACTATTATCTGGTGATGGAATACGTGCCGGGCATGAGCCTGAAGGATTTGCTGGCTCGCCAAGGAGTTCCAACGCCTGCACAAGCTGTTTACCTGTGCAAACAAGCGTTGTCGGCGCTGGAGTTTGCGCACAATTATACCTACGTTGACGAATCGGACATTCGCCACACAGGCATCATTCACCGCGACATCAAACCCGCCAATATGTTGCTGGACAACAAAGGCAAACTGAAAATTACGGATTTCGGCATCGTCAAGGTTCTGGGCGAACCCAATACAGGCGGTGGAATGACGCAAACCGGATTTCACCCCGGAACTGTAGAGTATATGTCGCCGGAACAGTTATTGGGATTGGACATTGATGTTCGCTCAGATCTGTACAGTTTGGGTGTGACATTCTACGAAATGTTGAGTGGACGATTGCCGTTTCAACGCTCTGCCACGGGATCGGATTGGGAAATTCGCAAAGGGCACATTGAAGTTCCGCCGCCACCGATTACGGAAATTCGTCCGGATTTGCCGCCGACATTGGCTGCAATCATTATGCGTTCGCTGCAAAAAAGCCCGAATGACCGTTTTCAAACGGCGGCTGAGTTCATGGACGCATTGCAGATTCATGAACGAACGGTTGGTCCTGAAACTCAGAGCAAAACTCCCAGCGGCAGATTGACCAAACCATTAACTCCTTTTGTGCATTCTCCGGACGCTGCCACTCTGCTCCCGGAAACGGAAATCAGGCCTTCATCGCAAAGCACTCCACCGCCAATCGTTGCGCCGGTTTCGGATGCAATTCCGACCCTGCGAACCAATGCGCCAGTAATGGAAGAAGCGGAAACAATTCCGCTGGCGAAGCACAAACCGGAGTCGGCAGCAGTATTAGCCAATGCCACAAACAAGGTTTCGCCAGCCAATTCGATTCCAACTAATGAAGAGACATTGATCGCCGTAAAGTCCAAATCTTCAGGCAATAAACTTGGAATGGCTGCGGGAGTTGTGGGAGCGTTGCTGGTTGGAGCAGGCGGCACCTATCTTTTTTTCGGGCAAAGCCGCACAAGCGAACAGAATTTGGCAGCTAAAGTTGAAGTCGCAGCTTCGCCATCGCCGACGGCAACGCCAGCGCCGACCGCCACTGCCAAGCCCAGGCCAACGCACAATGCCCAGGCTGTTGTTGCGGCGACTCCTACGCCAAGCCTGATTGAACGCGCCAGCGCTTTGCTGAATCAGGCCAAGGGGTTGGAGGATCGAGAGCAATATAGCGAAGCGATTGCCAAGTATCAGGAATATCAACAGATGAATCCGAACTCCGCCGAAGCGGGACTGGCCAACAGCAGGGTGACAATCCTAAGCGCCATGCAAAGAATGTTGGCTATGGCGCAGGCTGATATGGACGCCAAAAAATATTTTCAGGCGAGAGAAAAATACAGAAACGTGCTGCGGTTGAAGGGCAATTCCGCCATTGCTCAAGCTGGTGAAGCGGAAGCGCGCGCCAAGATGGCGACCGAAATGCCGAACGTGCGGATCGAACGCCCGCAAATGCCATTTCCCGCTCAAGATCAGAATCAAAATCGCCGACAATTTCCCGGTCAGGACCAAACCCCGAACCGCCGACCGAATCAGCCGACCTTGAAACGAACTCCCAAGCCAACGCCGCAACCGGATTCGGATCGGCAGCAGTAATTACTTCTTCAACAAATCACGAATTTCAGTCAGCAAAACTTCTGATGGATTGGGAGGAGGTGGCGGTGCAGCCGCTCGCATACGGTTGTAGGCTTTGACGATCAGAAAGACCACGAAGGCAATGATCAGAAATTCAATCGCCGTCTGAATGAAGTTGCCGTACTTGATGGCGACTTCTGTGGTTTTGCCATCTTCACCGACCTTCGATCCGATCACCCATTGCAATGTTTTGAAATCAATTCCAGCCAGCATCTTGCCAATTGGCGGCATCAAGATGTCGTCAACGATAGAAGTAACAATCTTGCCAAACGCGCCGCCGATAATGACGCCGATGGCCAAATCCATCACATTGCCTTTGCTAATGAATTCCTTGAATTCATTCCACATAGCTAATCCTCCTGAATTGGGTGGTTGATTCAATCAAGACCGACAATTTGGCTGCGGCGTTCAAGCAAAACTGTGTCGCGCCAGATGCCATGAAGTTTGGCGACACGTTCACGCCGTCCAAGCTCCCGAAATCCATGTTTCAAGTGAAGCTCAATGCTCGCTAGATTTTCGGGAAAAATCGAAGATTGCAGCGTCCAAAACCCATTCGCTTCGGAATCTTCGATCAGCTTTGCCATCAAAGCTTTGCCAACACCTCGCCCACGCGTCGCAGCAGCAATGTAAACACTGACTTCGGCAACGCCCGCATACGCTTGACGGCGCGACACGGAACTCAAAGCAGCCCAGCCCAGAATGTTTTCTCCGTCGCGAGCCACAAACCTGCAGACGGTTAAATGTCCGGCATCCCATTGCTGCCAATCAGGCAAATTCGTTTCAAACGTGGCTTGCCCTGTCGCGATGCCTTCGGCATAAATCGCCAGCACCTGCGCGCAATCCTCTATGCGCATCGAATCAATGTAGTAGTTCATCTCAAAAACTAGGCGTGCATTCCTTTTCGAGCGTGTTCGTAAATCGTTTCCATTCTCCGTTCGACTTCTTTTGGCGCCGCGTAATTTTCCAAATGGCCGTACCCTAAATCAAAGCCACGCTGTTTTAACCGCTCCAGTTTTTTTAGACCTTCTGCCTGTAAAGCCTCCTGGCTCCGTGCGTCGCCTCCAGCCTGAGCAATTTGGGCGTAGAGCTTTGCTGTTGTCAATGAGTTCGCCGACAGCATGCCGTTGCCATTGATTACATTTAGTTCTTTCAACCGCTGACTCATTGCCGAAGTAATTTGTTTGCCCGTCAAACGGCGCAAGGAAGGATGTTCCCGGAACGAAGTCGTCAGATGTCCCAAGAGCGGATCGGCGTTTCCGGCGATGGAGTTTAAAAACGCTGGCGAAGCCTGCTCGGCAATTCGGCGCGTCAGTTGGCGCAAAGCCAGCGGCTCAATGCCCGATTGAAATGTCGCGCAAACATCCAGGCCAATAGTCAGCCCGTGCAATTTGGCCGAAGCCACGCTTTCCAGGCTGGCGCGAAGCATTTGCTCGTCAGATCTAAACGCTTGCTGGCTGTTCAATCCAACCAGGCTGTTGACCACAATCCAGCTTCGCTGCTGGCGTTGCTGCTCCGACTGTCGCTTCAGACAGCGCGCCAAGCCAAAAGCGCGAGATTCCAGCGTCGCCATATCCACGCCCCCGGCATCGTCATACAGCAACTCTGTC
>CAZXHW010000420.1:0-7170 GCA_964639915.1 uncultured Heliomicrobium sp. | reverse complement strand
CCTGCACCACCGGACGCTCAACAACCATATGAGCTACATCATCCCTGTTTTCCCGCCAAGCTGTTAAACATCTTGCGATGGACAGATCGAAAGGCCAGGACTTACCATCCTGGCCTTTCGTGTTTCTGGAATCAGGTATAGCTATGTGGAGGGGATGTGTTTTCGAACCGGTTCAAATGGAATTTGGAAAACAATCGTTTGTCGCAGTTGATGGCGGAAAAGCGGGCTTCAAACGCGCGCATTTTTGATCTGACGGAATCAAATCCGACGCGCGCCGGGTTTGATTTTCCGGCGGAAGAAATTCTGTCCGCATTGGCCCAAGCTCCGGCTTTGCTTTACGAACCGCAGCCAAAAGGCTTGCTCATCGCGCGCAACGCAGTCACAAGCTATTACGCCGAGCGCGGATTTGCCGTTGATGTTGAGCGCATTCATCTGACGGCCAGCACCAGTGAGGCCTATTCCTTTCTGTTCAAGCTGCTGGCCAATCACGGCGACAACGTGTTGGTTCCGCAGCCCAGTTATCCGCTGTTCGATTTTCTGGCTTCGCTGGAAGGCGTTGAGTTGCGGCCTTATGAACTGGAGTATTTGCCGTCGGGTTGGAAAATTGATTTTGATTCAATTGAGCGGGCTATCACCTCCACGACGCGCGCGATCATTTTGGTCAACCCAAACAATCCGACAGGTTCTTTCATCAAGCGGGACGAACTAAGACGGCTGAATGAGCTTTGCGCGCAATATGGCCTAGCGCTGATCGTTGACGAAGTGTTCAGCGATTACGCGTTTGGCGAAGACGAAACTCGCGCGGCTTTGCTGGTGGAAAACCCAAATGAAAATCATGCTGCACTGACGTTTGTGATGAGCGGGTTTTCAAAAGTTCTGGCTTTGCCGCAGATGAAACTCGGCTGGATTGTGACAAATGGCCCTGCGGTTTTGCGTGATGAAGCAATTGAAAGGCTGGATTTGATTGCCGATACATTCCTTTCGGTTGGCGCGCCGGTTCAGCACGCCGCCCCGCACTGGTTCAAGTTTCGATCAGGATTGCAGCGACAGATTCTGAATCGCGTTCAAAGCAATTACGACTGGTTGGCAGTGCAGGTTGAAAACTCGCCCGTCCGATTATTAGCGACGGAAGGCGGCTGGTACGCGACGCTGGAAGTTCCGCGCCACGTTTCAGAAGAAGAACTGGTGTTGAGTTTGCTGGCCGAAGACGATGTGCTGGTGCATCCAGGCTACTTTTTCGATTTCACTCGGGAAGCGTTTCTGGTGCTTAGCTTGCTGCCTAAAAACGAAGATTTTCGCGAAGCCGTTGATCGGTTGCTAGCACGAGTAATTTAGTGAGCCGGAAAATTCTGTTTAGCGAGAGATAGTAATGAAGATCGTATGGTTGATTGGAATTTTACTGACACCTCTGATCTTTATCGGATGTGAGGAGCATCCCTATAAAGTTTCGATTGATGGGAATGTTCCACCTACCTTTAAGGTTAAAACCGATGGCACATTGTATTTTGTTCGAATCGTTAAATACCCAGCGCCAGAAAGCGAGATCATTCCCAATGAAGCTGGTATCTGGCAGATTGAACTGGCTAAAAAAGACGAAACCTACCAATACCCTGAGATCAAATATGGTGTTGTGCCCAAAGGTTTTATCCAGAAAATTCCAAAAGATGGCTCTGCTCCCGCGACGCTGAAAGAAGGAGAAGAGTATTTCTTTTTTGCGCCAACTCCAGCGAATATCAAAGGGGTAAGATTCAAGATCGAAAACGGCAAATCAGTGATCATAGAATAAGCGCGTTAGGGCTTGCCAGATGGCGGTTTAGGCTTTGGTTTTTCTTCAGGCTTCTTTTCCTGCCCCGCGCTTTTGTCAGAAAGGCGATCAATTGTTTTCTGCAGTTCCAGCATTTGTCTCTGCATCAACACCAACTGTTCGGCCATGCTGAGTTGTTGGCGCTGTAGTTCGATCACCAGTGGAGGCGTGGCGTTGGCGGCAGTTGTATTCAGCGACTGAGCTTGCTGCGCGCGTTCGACGTAATCAATTCGTATCTGCAATTGATCCAGCCGCCGCTCTACGTTCATCAGCCGGAAGCTTGGGTCTTGAGCAAAATCCGCCGTCGGCGTCGTGATCGCCAGCAAAGCAATCACAAAAACAATGATCATCAGGTTTGCGAAGATACGGAATGAGTGCATTGCGTCTCCTTTTGGTGAAAGAAGAAGCGCTCAGGAACCGCTTCTTCTGAATCGTTAATTTGTTGAAGTGTGGTCGTGAATGATTTTCCAGTCTTTGTTGAATTTGCGAAAAACCAGTGTGAACAACCCGGTCGGTTTTTTGCCATCAGACATTGTTAGTTCAAAGCGTCCACGAACAACGGCGCCAGTTCCGAAAGTTTGAATATCCAAGTCCAGAAACTCCAGCTTGCCCATTTCCTTGCCTTCGGACTGATAGTTTTTGCGATACCGTTCCAGCGTCGCGTCCCAACTTTCCAGTTTGCGTCCGCCGGAAAAAAACGTCAGAATCGGCGAACGCCAGTAACCAACCATAAACTCTTCCAGCTTGCCCGCGTTCCAGGCTGCGACTTGTGCGTCCAGCACAGCGCGAATTGCCGTTGTGTCGTCGGACGGTTTGGCTTTGGTCGCCGCCGGAGTTTGCGCGCTTGCCGCCAGCGACAGCGACAAAGCAAAAATCAAAGCCATCAGGGATCGGGTAAAAAGTTTCATCGGGCTTATTCCTTCTGTGTGATGTGATTTTGAAGTGAACGTTATTTGGTGCGGGAATGGTAAAAGAAGCCGCAGCGCTGCGCAAATCTGGTGTAGTCGCGAAAATAATTTTGCTTTGCCGGTAACCTTTTTACTTCGACTTGGGACTTATCATCGAAAGCTGCTTTGATGGAAAACTGGAATGAAAGACTCTACGACATTAGCCAGTCTGGTGATCAGTGCGCGTGATGGCGATGCGGAAGCCTTTGGCGCAGTGGTGCGCCGCTTTCAGGACATGGCTGTCGGCTACGGATATTCATTGCTAGGCAATTTGCATCTGGCGGAAGACGCCGCGCAGGAAGCGTTTCTCGAAGCTTTTTTGTGTTTACAGCATTTGCGTGAGCCTGCCGCGTTTCCCGGCTGGTTTCGGCGGATTGTGTTCAAACAGTGTGACCGGCTGTCACGTGGCAAAGCCGCAAAACTGGAACCATTGCAATCCGCACAGGAAACCGCATCGCACAGCCCGAATCAGGCGGAAGCCATGGAGCAGCACGAGATGAACACTCACGTGTGGAGCGCGATTGATGCTTTGCCAGAACACGAGCGCGCGACGGTGATGCTTTATTACCTGAGCGGATATTCGCAAGTTGAAGTCGGCGAGTTTTTGGATGTGCCGGTGACGGCCATCAAAAAACGGCTTTTTTCAGCGCGCCAGCGATTGCGCGAATTGCTGATGGATGTCGTTGCCGATACCTTGCGCGAAAGCCGTCCATCGCAAGATGAACGATTCACTGCCAGCGTGATTAAGATGCTAAATGCGGCGCGAACAGGCGACGTGTCGCGCGTCAAAGAACTATTGCAACAAAACCGCCGTTTGCTGACAGCCAGAGACTGGCTTGGAAACACGGCGTTAATTATGGCCGTCAATTCCGGGCATCACGCCATCGCCGAATTGCTGTTCAAGGCTGGCGTTCAACCAGGCATTCACGAAGCCGCCGCCATCGGACAAACAGAACGCGTTGCCGCGTTGCTTGGCGAAGATGCCAGTTTGCTGGATTCCTATTCAGAAGAAGGATTCACGTCACTCGGCCTGGCTGCACATTTTGGCCATTCTGAAACAACGCGTTTTTTGCTTGACCAGGGAGCCAATCCCAGCGCGGTCGCGCGTCATGCCTTGCAAGTGACCCCGCTGCATTCGGCGCTGTTTGGCAGGCAAATCGAAACCGCGCGAATGCTGATCGAACACGGGTCGGATGTGGATGCCAAACGCGGCGGAAAAGGCTGGCCACGCTCAGGCTGGACTGCGCTGCATTATGTTGCTGGATATGGGCTGATTGAACTGATTGAACCTTTGCTGTCGAACGGGGCTGATTTAGAAGCCGTTGACGATTCGGGCTGCACGCCGCTGCGTGTGGCAATTGAAAACCATCAAGATATAGCCGCAGACCTGCTGCGCCGAAAAGGCGCGGGGGAATGACGGCGAAGGAGAACACCATGAAATCCAGACTTATCACATGGGCTGTAATTCTATTGGGAGCCGTCTTTGTCCAGTCGGCTTTTGCGTATCAAAAAGAGGAACCCGTGAAGCAAGAATTTTTTCAGGCGGTCCAGCAGGGGAATGTCGCCAAAGTGAAAGAAATGCTCAAAACCGATTCGCAGCTTGCGCACGCAAAAGATCGAAACGGCGTTTCGGCGGTTTTGAAGGCGACGTATTACAGTCAAAAAGAAATCGCCGCTGTTTTGCTGGCAACCGGGATCGAACTAAACATTTTTGAAGCCGCTGCGATTGGGCAAGCCCAGCGCGTTCGCGCTTTGCTCAAACAGGATTCGACGCTGGTCAACACATTCGCACCAGATGGCTTTTTCCCCCTCGGCTTGGCGACTTTTTTTGGCCATCAGGAAACGGTGGAAGTTTTGCTGGCCGCCGGGGCTGACGTTAATGCAGTCACCAGGGAATCCATGAAAGTCACGCCGCTGCATTCAGCCGTGGCCGCGCGACAAATTGGAATCGGTCGCTTGCTACTCGCTCGCGGCGCGAAAGTGAACGCGCGACAGGCGGAAGGTGGCTTTGCTCCGATGCACGAAGTTGCGGCAAACGGCGACCTGGAATTCGCAAGGCTGTTGCTGGAAAACGGCGCGGAAATCAACGTAAAGACTGAAGACGGCAAAACTCCGCTGGCATTTGCAGTTTCGCGCAATCAGAAAGAAATGGCGGCTTTTTTGCGCGAACGTGGCGCAAGCTTATGAAAATAAAACATATACCTTGTTCCGTTGGGGCGGGATTTTCCTGTGGGGAAGAGGATTGGTTATCGTCAAACTTAATTTTTTGAATTGTAAAACTCTGCTCCAGAGCTTGAGTCAGAACCGCCCTAGGCTGGTATAATCGCGGAGCTATGTCAGATAAAGACTATTTCCAGTCCCCTGACGATGAGCCAGATGGCTCGCGTCGTCCATCCGAAAGCAATTGGCAAGAATGGCTGATAGACCTTAGGTTTCGTGTCGAAGATTTCCTGCGTTCGACCAGCTTTCGGTCCGTGGTGATCCTCGCAGCGCTTGCCGGTCTAATGACCGGGGCTGCGTTCGCCTGCCAGACCAGCATCAGCAGTTTTGCCGATGATGTGGACAGCCTGGCCGATTACCGTCCTCCCGAAGTGACCAAGGTTTTTGCGGACGACGGCACAACTGTCATTGGCGAACTGTCGCTGGAACGCCGCATCCCGTTGGAATACAAGGACATTCCCGAGCAAATGAAACAGGCTCTGATGGCCATTGAAGATGCGCGCTTTTATGACCATATCGGCATTGATCCTGTGCGGTTGGCTGGCGCTGTTATTCAAAGTGTGATGCGTCAACATCGCGTTCAGGGCACTTCAACGCTGACACAGCAACTGGCGCGCGCCTTCTTTCTGACTCGGGAACGATCTAACATTCGCAAGCTAAATGAAATCATTTACGCCCTGCAGATCGAACGCGTTTACACCAAAGAGCAGATCATGACGATGTACTGCAACCAGATCTTCCTGGGTGGTGGCGCTTATGGGTTTGAAGCAGCGGCCAATTATTATTTCAGCAAACACCTGAACGAACTCAGCGTGGAGCAGTATGCAATGTTGGCTGCATTGCCAAAAAGCCACACGCAGTTTTCGCCCGTCAATCGCCAGAAGGCTGCCAAAGACCGACGCAATCTGGTGTTGCAAGCAATGGCGGATTCCAGTTTCATCTCGCAAGACGAAGCCGAAATTGCCAAAGAAAAACCGCTGGGATTGAATCTGGACGACCAGCGCGGCAAAAACGATTATTCGCCTTACGCTTACTTTGTCGAAGAAGTCCGTCAGGAACTACAAAAGATTCTGGTCGAAAAACACGCTCAGGATGCGATGGATGTCTATAAAGCGGGGTTGCAGGTGTACACGACGCTGGATGCCAAAGCGCAAACTCTTGCCGTGGAAGCCGTTCGCAAAGGCGCTCGCATGTACGAAAAACGGCATGGCTGGCGCGTGAAATTCGACAACGTCATTGAAAAGCTGAATGCCGACCCTGACACCTACGAAAATCCATTGTGGATTGCTGTGCCGGGAGTTGGAGACATCATTACAGGAATGATCAAGGAGGTCAGCGACAAAGGAACCAGAGTTTCTTTTGGCGCTTATTCAGCCACCATCACCGCGGAACATACAGAAGCGCTTAGCCGGCCGCCGTCAAAGCTTTTCAAACGCGGCGACCTTGCCCAATTCAAGATTGAAACCGTTGACAGCAACAACCATCGGCTGACCGTGAAGCTGGAACCTGAGCCGGATGTGCAGGCTGCAATGCTGATGATTGAGCAGAAAACCGGGGAAATTAAAGCGATGGTGGGCGGATACAATTTCGCCACCAGCAAATTCAATCACGCCACCCAGGCAGAGCGGCAGACTGGTTCTGCATTCAAACCCTTTATCTATGCGGCTGCATTGGAACAGGGGCTGAAACCTGATGATATTGTTGACGATTCACCATTCAGCAAAGGCAATTACGAACCGCACAATTACGATGACACGTTTATGGGAGCGATGCCGCTTCGCAAAGCGTTTGCCCTGTCGCGCAACATTCCGGCGGTGCGTGTCTTGGATGAAATCGGAGTACGCAACGCGGCTGACTTGGTCAAACGCATGAAGCTGCCCAAACCGATGGCTCCGTATTTGCCGTCAGCGTTGGGCGCGACGGAAGAACCATTGCTGAATATGGTTTCAGCGTATGGAGCATTCCCGAACTCTGGTGTCCTGGTGGAACCGACTCGCATCCGCAAAGTCGTTGATCGCGATGGCAACGTGCTGGATCAGGCCGAACCCAAACAATACAAAGTGTTGAATGATTATGTCGCTGCCCAGATGGTGGAACTGATGCGCGGCGTGGTGCAATTTGGAACGGCGGGAGCGGCAAGTTCGCTGGGTTGGCCAATTGGCGGCAAAACCGGAACGGTGAATGATTTTACCGACGCCT
>CAZXHW010000419.1:0-7172 GCA_964639915.1 uncultured Heliomicrobium sp. | reverse complement strand
CCGGATAAACGCGGCGCTCCGACACACGACGGTAGACTTGCTTGTCAATATAAGTGCCGCCTCCGCCATATGAGCCGCTCCCTGGTCCACCCGAAAGGCCTGCTTGATAGTCGTATTCAATAGCACCGCCGGTCGGCAATTCCATCCGCGCTAATTCGCCATAGGTGTTGTATTTGAAAACGTAGGATTTGCTGTTGGGCAGTTCAACGGAAGAAATTACCCGCACGTCAAAATTGGTAGAGTTGCTTGCACCGTTCATTTCCGGAAAGAGGCCGTAAAAAGTCTGTACACTTCCTGAACGCAACACCGAGCTGAGCTGGCTGAAATAAATTTTGATCGTTCTGGTCGTTCCGCCGAAACCTGTCCAGGTGATCTCGTCGTGATCGTTATAGGAAGTCGCCGGATCATCGCCATAGCCGATGTTGACAACCCGGTTGAGCGAATCCTTAATTGTGGCAACTCCACCATAACCATAAGTGAATCTGATCTTGTTGCCGTTCCGGTCGCGTATCCAGGTCACGCGCCCGCTGTCAATTCTGTAACGTCCCCCGTCCGGCATCAGCATGTAACCGTCCGGATAAATCTGGCTGACCGACGAACTGGTCGCATCTATGATGTCCACATCTGAAATAAATGTGACTCCCGTCCCATCGGAACTGACAAAAACTTTGCCCCGATTGAAGGTATAGCCGACGGAGCAGTAACTGTAGATCGTCTCTTGCGGAATGCCATTCAGCGCCACGTCGCGAAATTCGTATTCGGTGCCGTCTCCGGCGGTAAACGTAAATCGAGTCAGCGTTTCTCCCGTCGAAGTTTCGGTGGTATTGCAGTATTGAGAGATCAATCCCGTGCGCCGCCCAATCAGTACTCCTGGCCCGTAACCGGGATCGGTGCCTTGCCAATCATTCGGCTCAGGAGTGTTAACCCAGGGCGGTGAAGGCGTTTTGATGACGCGCCATTTGCGCTCAATCTTTAGCGGAATCGTCACACCGCTGCTGCCGCGTCCACCAATGCGCAGCAATGGCAGGCTGAAGTTCAAATTGCCATTGAAGTAATTGATATTGTCAAAGCCGCTCAGTTGAAAAGAGCCTGCTGGCGCTCCGGCTTTCAACCCTTCTGGCGTAAAACCATCAGTGGCAGTATTGCCGGATTGCGCATTCGCAGCAGCAGATAATGCGAGCAACAACAACACGATACTGAGTGAACTCAGCAAAATCGAAACAAAGCGGCGGACAAAGGCTGAACATTTGGCCATGATTCCCTCACAACGTTGGCGTCGGTTGATTGACGGTTGAAAGCAGTTTCATAAGTAAGTGGCTTACTGTGCCCTGGGCGGCGTCAGCGTAATGCTGCACTTCCAATCAGGGCGGCTGGCTTCCGTTAACACGTAATCGCCGGGCGGCAGATTGAAACGCTCAACCCAGTTCACCTGTCCTTTCCTTAATCCCACGTCTTTCACTTTGTCAGCGGGTCTGTTTCCCTGAACACGCGTCAGCGTGAGCGATACATCTGGCAGGTTACTGCGATTGTTGATGATGAGGATCACGTCCCCGGCAGGCCGCTTGATTGCGGCAGGCTCGAATCCAAAACGGCGGAGCGTGATCAGTTCGGATTCAATTCTCTCTTCCTGTTGACCCGACGCATCGGCTTGCGCGGGATTTGCTTTTGCGGCGCTGCGAGTGCGAACAGCCTGGGCGACCGACAAGGCCGCTGCGACAACGCCGACCAATACGATTGCCATTGCTGTCAGTTTTAGCCTGAGCGAGAACGAGTTTCTGCGGCTGAACATAAAGACACTTCTCCCTGCACTCGCTTCTGGCAAGAAGCAAGCGCGGTTTAGATCGGCGATCAACGATGAGCAGGCAGGCTTCCGCCCTCGATGTGTATCACACCGCAATCGCCAAAACCGTCATGGGTTTTCAACATGGGAACATCAGCGCGTCAGCAGAGCCTTAGGGGAATTGGTCATTGGGCAAAGGACTCCGCACGCTGAAGGCAACTTTTGAACTGTCAATGGAACGTTATTTTGTTTGTCGTTTCGAGTTGGATAAGGCGGGCGGAGAGTAGTTTTTTTTTCACAAAACTGTCAATCACTTTTTTCGGAATGAATCCCAAGCGATTGATTCTTCACAAGAAAAACTTTTGGCGGCATTACAGCAGTCAATCAATCAAACGCAGCCAAGATAGCTTGTGCTCTTTGCTGTTCATCGGTGTTAGGGATGCGTATAATCCCCGCCGAAGCGCCCCGACGCTCCCTAATTCTGTAAAGGCGTGCTCAGTGCGAACAGTGTTCCTCTCTTGAAGTCATCATCTTCAAACGTCATCTGGCGCGCCTCCAAAAAAATTTCAACTGCGCTCCGTCTGGTAATCAGCTTTTCACATGACTAAGCAGTACTCTAAACACACTCGCACAGGCGCATTGGCTTTATTCATTTGGCTGGCCATTTTCAGCCTGCTTTTGGCAAGCAAACCTTCAAGTTCAATTTCTAGTTACCAGCCTGCCAATCCAATTGGTCCCGGCAATCTGCAAGCGCAACTCTCTCGGCTACCGCTGAGCTTTGAGGAAAATCGCGGACAGGCAAGCCAGGACGTTCGTTTCATTGCGCGCCAGTCAGGTTACACGCTTTACCTGACAGACGCCGAAGCCAGATTTGAAATGAAACAGAAGGCTTCAGACAAAGCGAAGACTCTGCGCGTGAAGCTTGCCAGCAATGAGAGCAAAACGCGCATTGAAGGATTGGGACAGCTCAGCAGCAAAAGCAATTACTTCATTGGCAATGATCCGCGCGAATGGCGAACCGACATTCCTACGTTTTCACAAGTCACGCAACGCGACATTTATCCCGGAATTGATGCCGTCTTTTACGGAAATCAGCGGCAGTTGGAATATGACTTCAAAGTTGCGCCACAGTCCAACGCGCGACAAATCGAAATCACATTCGACGGAGCCGACAAGCTGGAACTCAGCGAACAAGGCGACCTTTTGATTAGGCTTTCTGACGACCAGCTGGTAATGCACAAACCTGTCACCTATCAACTGGTAAATGGACAGCGACAGTTTATCGAGACAAGTTTTTCAATTCGCAATCAAGCGGTCGGTTTTGAAGTTGGCGATTACGACCACAACCTGCCTTTGGTCATTGATCCTGTCGTGGATTATTCGACGTATTTCGGCGGCAGTGGAACCGACATCAGTTACGGCATTGCAGTGGATAAAAGCGGGTTCGTGTACATCACAGGGCAAACGGGATCGTTGAATTATCCGACCACGAATCCTTATCAAGCCATGCGAGATGGCGCGACGGACGCCTTTGTCACCAAGATCAATCCTAAAGGCAACATGGTTATTTTTTCGACGTACTTTGGAGGACGAAACCCCGGCGACAGAGGTTCATCCATTGCCGTGGATCAGGCGGGCAACATTTACCTGACAGGCGAAACCAACTCGCTGAACTTCCCAACGGCGAATGCGGCGAATCCAACCTTTCGCGGCAACGTAGATGCTTTCATAACCAAGTTCAACATCGAAGGCAACGTGCTGCTGTATTCGACCTTTCTCGGCGGAAGTTTTTCGGATATCGCTTTTGGCATTGCCGTAGATCGTTTTGACAATGCGTATGTTACAGGCCGAACGTTGTCTGCAAACTTCGCGGTAAAAAATGCCATGCAGCCGACGATCAAAGGCCAGCAGGATGTTTTTGTCGCCAAGTTCAGCCCCGACGGAGAAGTGATTTACTCGACATATCTGGGCGGCGAATTGTCGCCAATGACTGGCCGCGACGAAGAAGCGGGTTACGGCATTGCGGTTGATGCGCTGCAAAACGCCTACATTACTGGCTTCACGACTTCGCCTGGATTTCCAACCCTTGGCGCAATCCAGCCGACTTTTGGCGGCGTCGAAGATGTTTTCGTGGCCAAAATCAATGCCGCCGGTTCGGCGTTGATTTATTCCACCTTCCTCGGCGGAGACCGCGCCGAAGAAGCAAAACAAATCGCAATAGACCCGCTCGGCAACGCATACATTACGGGTTATACCTTTTCGCTGAATTTCCCTTTGGTCAACGCATTACAGCGAAACTACGGCGGCAGCGTTGATGCGTTTGTCACCAAGATCAACGCGACAGGCACGGCACTGATTTATTCGACGTACCTGGGCGGCACGGGATCGGAAAACACCGGCTTGATTGCTGACATTACGCCTGTCGGAAGCATCACGGTGGATTCGCTGGGCAATGCCTACATCACAGGCAAAACGGAATCAGCGAACTTCCCTGTTGTTCGTGCCCTGCAATCTTCCTTGCGCGGAGACAACGACGCGTTCGTCGCCAAAATTGATCCGGGAGGATCGGAGTTGATATAAACGACGTATCTGGGAAGCACCTTCACTGGCGACAACGGGTTTGACGACCGCGGAATGGACATCGCGGTTGACGCTTCTGGCAGCGCCTATGTAACCGGGCAGGTTTTGAAAAACGACTTTCTGACTGTGATGCCTGCCCAGGCAAATTTCGGCGGAGGATTGAGCGACGCATTCATTACCAAAATTTCCGCGCCTGATGTTCCTACCATCGCCACGGTTTCGGCGGCCAGTTTCACTAGCGGTTCGGTTTCGCCGGAAGAAATTGTTGCGGTCTTTGGCGGAAATCTGGCCAACGGAATCCTGATCGCTTCCAGCACCCCGCTGCCCACTTCCCTGCTCGGCACAACTGTCAAAGTGAAAGACAGTTTGAATGTGGAGCTTCCGGCTCCGCTGTTTTTCGTTTCTCCAGATCAAGTCAATTGTCTGATTCCGTCGGGTCTGGCTGCAGGCAAAGCCACAATCACCGTTACGAATTCCTTGAACGCTTCCGTCAGCGCGACGGTTTTGGTTGAAAAAACTGCGCCCGGATTGTTTTCCGCCAACGCCACAGGCAAAGACGTTGCGGCGGCAGTGATATTGCGCGCGAAGGCTAACGGCTCACAATTTTTTGAGCCAGTCGCACAGTTCAGTCAGGGAAAATTCGTCCCACTGCCAATTGATTTTGGGCCGGATGCAGGAAGCGCCAGCGACCAACTGTTTTTGCTTTTGTTCGGTTCCGGCTGGCGTGGCCGCAGTTCACAACAAACAGTCAGGGTTCAAATTGGCGGTATCAACATTCCTGTGCAATATGCCGGAGTGCAGGGCGATTTCGTCGGCGAGGACCAGATCAATTTGCAATTGCCGCGCACGCTGGCGGGAAAAGGCGAACAAGTGATCTCCTTGACAGTTGATGGCCAGTTGGCAAATTTGGTGACGGTGGCGTTCAAGTAGCTCGCGACTGTTTATCGTCATCTCCGCCGCGCCTTGCCTTATGCTTGCGTTCCGGTGATATAATCCGCGCCCTCGATAGAGCGCTGTAACTTTTGGCTCCCCTGTTCGTCAGCGCCGTCAAAAACAATGAAAAAGAAGAATCAACTTTTCTGGTTGATACGGTTGCAGCGATTTCCGCGATCTGCGGGGCAATGGATTTCCACCCGCTACCACCGCATCCCGCAAAAAGCCCGCTTCTTCATTGCTTCTTTTATCTTTGCCGCGCTGACCACTATCTTTGCTTCGCATTTCCCACTGTCCATTGTCCGAGACTATCAAGTAGGCGATTTCGCCGAAACCGATATTGTCATCCCCGCAGACCTGATCGCCAGAATCGAGCCAAGCAATACATACGTCATTACGCAAGGCACGGGGCTTCCCATCCAAAAACCGATTGGCCAAAATCCAATCCTGCTGCATGCAGGAGAAATCATCACACCTGACAAACTGGCGTTTATCGAGATCATACGCCGTTACCAGAAGACACAACGCAATCCGAACAGGCTGCTGGGATTATTTGCGTTGGTTTGTTTGATGTCGTTTGCCTTGTACAAATCCGCGATTACCAGCCAATCCTCGCGCCTTGGGCCGCGCACAGCATATTGGGTCGCCAATTCGGCGTTGATGATTCAAACCTTTATTGTCCGAATCGGAATGTTCGGCGCTTCAGTACTGGGCACGCGTCCCGAAGCTATGCAATTCGGCGGCATTTTTGAATTTGGATTTGCCATTCCTTTTGCCGCTTGCGCGCTGGTGGTTTCCCTATTGGTGGGCAGCCAGTTGGCGTTAGTTGCTGGTTTGATGAGCGCAATTCTGGTTGGATTTGCTGCGCCAAGCGGAATGGCATTTGTCGCTTTTGCGCTGGGCGGATCTGTAACGGCAATTTACAGCATCCAGCGTTACCGAACTCGCAATGCCATCATTATCGCCAGCGCGACTGTTGGTTGCGTCAATGTGCTGATGGGCTTGGCTGCGATGTTGATTGCTGAACATCAATGGGACTGGCAACGAATTTTGGGCGGCGTGCTTGCCGGATTGGTAGGCGCAGTTTTAACGGCGGGAGCGGCCAGTTTTGTCATTCCGGTGTACGAATCGGCATTTGATATTTTGACCGATCTGAAGCTGATGGAATTGTCGAATGCCGACAATCCGTTGCTGCAACAACTGGCGATTCGCACGCCCGGAACCAATCATCATTCGTTTATGGTTGCGGTGTTGGCTGAAGCTGCCGCCAAAGCCATTGGCGCAAACGCCTTGCTGGCGCGAACCGGCTGCCTGTACCACGACATAGGCAAACTGTCGGCTCCGAATATGTACATCGAAAATCAGCAGGGTGGCCCCAATCCGCACGATACGCGTCCAGCGATTTCCAGCGCTAGGATCATTGCCAGCCATGTTTCGCAAGGAATACAAATGGCGCGCAACGCCAATCTGCCTTCGCAGATCATTGATTTCATCCCGCAACATCACGGAACACGCGTATTGGCTTATTTCTATCACAAAGCCAAAGTCCAGGCTGAAGCGCGCGGCGAAACCGTCAATGTCGAAGATTTCCGTTACCCAGGCCCCAAGCCGCAAACCAAGGAAGCTGTTATTTTGATGCTATCCGACGGCTGCGAAGCCGCGGTTCGCTCGCTGGAAGATCAGACGCCGGAAAACATACGAGCCATCGTCAAAAAGATTGTTGACACGGTTGTCGCAGACGGGCAATTGGACGAAAGCAATATCACAATGCGCGAACTGACTGTGATCCGCGAAACTTTGATTACCACGCTGGTGAACATTTATCACGACCGCATCAGCTATCCCGGATTTAACCCTCCAAGCGAAGGCGAAAAATCCA
>CAZXHW010000418.1:0-7179 GCA_964639915.1 uncultured Heliomicrobium sp. | reverse complement strand
GGGCCTTGCCGGCCGCGACGCCGGTGAGCTTGTACTCACGGGCGGGCCTGGGCGGCTCCTCCGGGCCCGGCTCCGCGCCGGCCACGGCGGTTTCGCCCTCGAACCACTGCATCGGGATGCTGAGCACCGAGGCCATGGCCTCGTCGGCGGTGATTACCCCGTCGCCATCCACGTCGTACACATACATTTGCGCAGCTTCGTCGCCAAAGTTTTTCGGGACGAATTTCCAGTTTGGCTGGCGCGGGTCAGCGGGAGCTTCCCAGTAACCGCTGCGAATCAACACATCCGGGCGACCATCGCCGCTGATGTCGCCTACGCCAAGCCCATGCGAATACCGAAACACGCCAGCGTCTTTGGATTTGTCTTTCGGAAATTTGTCGCTGATCGTGTGCGCAATGAATTCGGCGTTTGGGTCTTTGCCTAATTCGTACCAGGCCATTTGCGCGTCATCAACTGAAAACACCATCACGGGTTCTTTGCCAGCGCCGAACAGCCGCGCCATCGTCGGGCTTTCGTTGCAGGCATTGCGGAAAATCACGTGTTCCACCCAATGACCGCTTTTGCCCTTTGGGTTTTCCAGCCACAGCACTTTGTGATCGAACGGCAATCCAATGCGAATCTGATCCATCCATCCGTCGCGGTTTAGGTCCATCGCAAAGTTGACGAAGCTGTTGCTGTAGCCTTTGGCGGCGTCGAATTTTCCCGCAGGCGCAATTTCATGCAGCGTCCAATTCGGCGCTTCGTACCAAAGATTTCCTGCCAGCACATCCGGCTTGCCGTCTTTGTTCACGTCGGCAACGGCGACACCTTCGGATCGAAATTCACGGTCGAGCACCGTCTTTTTGAATTTCACCTCACGCGCGGGCGGGACAGAATTCGCTGAAATGACAAGCTGCCGAGCGGTAAAAACGATCGCCGCAACCAGCAATGACCCAAGCGCGATACGCAGGCACAAACGTCCAGGCATTGTTTCTCCTTCGATTCAGTTTGGAAATAAAAGGCGTGATAACTCGCGCGCATCTTTTACTGGCTTTGCTTGGACGGCGCAAGGTTCTGGCAAATTTTCTTGGCCGTGTGGCTTCATGGCTTTCAGGTGAGGTCTGGCTTGTCCTCGGGAACTCTAAGAGCCGGTTTTGAAATTCGGCGAGATCCCACAGTGACAGGTAAACTGTTGTTGCGATGAACAGAAAAGCCTATCCGAGTGATCTCACCGATGAGCAGTGGAAACTGCTTAACCGCATCTTACCACCGCCGTCTCGCCGAGGGCGTAAACGTACTGTGAATTTACGAGAAGTTCTCAACGCAATCCTTTATCTGCTGCGCACGGGATGCCAATGGAGACACTTGCCTCGTCAGTTCCCCGCTTGGCAGACCGTTTACGGCTACTTTCGGCGCTGGCAGAAAAGCGGCTTGTTTGAGCAGCTCAATGATCGGTTACGCAGGCGAGTCCGCTAGGCAGAAGGGCGCAAGCGAGAGCCGAGCGCAGCGATCATTGATTCGCAATCGGTCAAGACGACCGAAGCGGGAGGCGTCCGGGGATACGATGCAGGCAAAAAGATCAATGGGCGCAAGCGGCACGTGCTGGTAGACACCCTTGGATTGCTTCTGGTAGTCATCGTTCATAGCGCTCAGATTCAAGATCGTGACGGTGCGAAATTGGTGTTGGAGAAAGTCAAAGACCGTTTTTCACGATTGCGGCTGATCTGGGCGGATGGCGGCTATGCTGGTCAACTCGTCCCCTGGGTCCAAGATCAACTGTCCTGCGTGCTGGAGATCGTCAAGCGACGCGACGATGTTGTAGGGTTTGAAGTTCTGCCTCGCCGCTGGGTTGTTGAACGAACTCTGGCCTGGCTCTCTCGTTGCCGACGATTGAGCAAGGACTACGAAGTCAACCCGTCAACTTCCGAAGCGTTCGTTCAGTTAGCAATGATCCACTTAATGCTCAAACGCCTGAAACCAGCGGCTTCAGGCTAATTTCAAAACTAGCTCTAAGAGCTTTTGGGTCCTCGGGATCAGGTTCAATGGGATCGTGGGGCTGGCCGGGAAACACCATTGGCTCTTCAGGAGTGACAATGGGGTCTCCCGGCAATATTGGCGCAGGTTGTGGGACCGGCTGCTCAGGAACCTGAGGAGCCGGTTTTTTCTTTTTATTCATTTTCTATCTGCCTTTGTCAGAAAATCAGATTACGCTCCAAGCCTGCTGGATCTTTTCTTGATCCTCAGGCGAACGCGGAACAACGCTTACCAGAATCTTCCCTTCCTTAATCCTGGACGCATACTGCTTCCCTTCTTGAATCTTGGCTTCATTATTGGCAATTTCATTACCCGCCATTTCGCTAAACGGAATGCCATACATAGCGCCAAGAGCTGCACCCAGCCCGGCTCCAAGAGCGGCCAGTGGCCCAGCGACTAGCAGTCCCAAGCCTGGAACAATTATGGATGCGCCGACCCCAGCGATTGCTCCTGAGAGCGCGCCAGCAGCAGAAATTGCACCTGCGCCTCCCAAAACCTTCTCTGTTGCATGGGGTACCTCAGCACCCGCAGCGTTAGCTGCCACCGGATTCCCTGACTTAAATAGTGCCTGCGTTTCCGCAGACATTAGAACGTTGATTTCATCCTGGGTATAACCCATTTCCAGTAATTGATCATAAGCCTGTTCAGCCTTTTCAGGCGTATCAAAAACTTCGACCACTTGAACCGTTCCTTCTGTTTTTGCCGATTTTGCGTTCACCATTTTTAGCCTCCGTTCGACTTTCTATATTTTAATTACAACTTTGCTCGCCCTGATGCTGCAACAAAGATGCCGCTCCGATTTCCCAAAACTATTGGTGGCTTAATGCCATTTATTTCAGTAGTTAAGCGCCAAAACCACGATTCCCTAACAATTGCCCTTTAGTCAATATTCTATGTGTGGCTGTATGTTTGGCTGGCAACCTGTATTTTCCATATACAGGAACTTAGAAAACCCTCTGGTCGGTTGCTGTTGACGTTGTGTGCTGCCTTAGCTCTTGCGCCTGTTGCCTGAGGCCTTTATCTTTGCTGCGCAATCTTGCAGCATCCTTTCAATCCGCGTTCAAGGAAATTGTATGAGCACGCCATCCAGGGAAATTATCCGCCCATCTGAATCTGCCGTCGAAAAAGGCCGCGCTGACTTAGTAGATTGGGAGCGCAGCCAGCCTGATAACTTTTATGAAACAGACACGTATCTGCAAAGCTTGCTGGCAATGTTGTGGGGCGAAGAAGGGTTGAAGCAGCACGCTTCCGCTTTGTCGAAGTTCGGCTACGAAACGGCCACAATCGTTGATGCGGCTGCGCGGCGTGCTAATCTGGCGGAAAACCTTCCGCGATTGGATCGGTTTTCTGTCACGGGCGAGCGCACAGAAAACTTGCAGCAATCCATGGATCATCACGTTGCGGGCCGACATATTTATGGTTCGGGCGTGATGGCCGTTTATGCCCAGCCGCAAAACAATTTGATGGCGTTGGCTTTGTTCTACCTTTCTTCTTACAACGGCGAAGCCGGCCATAACTGCCCGGTTTCCTGCACGGCTGGAATCATCAAAACCTTGCAGCATGCGGGCAGCGAAGAACTAAAGGCGAAGTATCTGCCTGGATTGCTGAATACAGACTATGACCAACTGCTGCACGGCGCGCAGTTTCTGACCGAAGTGCAAGGCGGATCGGATGTTGGAGTCAACGCTTGCACAGCAACTCCGCTGGATGCCAAAGCCAATAAATGGTTGATCAACGGCGAAAAATGGTTTTGCTCGAACGCTTCGGCTGACTTGATTTTGATGACGGCCAGACCTGTTGGTGCTGCAGCCGGAACGAAAGGCTTGGGACTATTTCTGGTTCCGCGCCGATTGGACGATGGTTCGCTGAATGGAATTTACCTTCGCCGTTTAAAAGATAAGCTCGGCACAAAATCCATGGCCACCGCGGAGATGGATTTCAAAGACGCCGTCGGCTATCAAATCGGCGAAGCCGGAAAAGGCTTTCAGCACGCGATGGATTTCGTCATCAACACTTCGCGGCTGTATAACGCCGTCGGTTCCGCCGGAGCCGCTCGTCGTGCGTACGTCATTGCCTGGACATACGCTCAGCATCGGCAAGCTTTTGGCACACCGGTCAAAACCTTCCCGCTGATTCAGCAAGTTCTGGCAGAGATGAAAGCCGAAACCGTGGCGATCACTTCTGGCAGTTTGTACCTGGCTCATTTGCGCGACGAGATCGAAGCCGGATGCGCGGACGAAACGACGAAGAAGTTTTTCCGGCTGATCATCAACCTGAACAAATACCGAAGCTCGATTTCGGCAACCGATGTGATTCGCAAAGGCATTGAAGTTCTGGGCGGCAACGGCGCGATGGAAAACTTTTCCGTGCTGCCGCGATTGCTGCGCGACTCTGCGATTTTTGAAGCTTGGGAAGGCGCGCACGGGACTTTGATGGCGCAATCGGTGCGCGATTGCCAGCGCAGCAAGCTGCACGAAGCTTTTGTCGATGCAATCCGGCGGACTTTTGATTCGCTGTCTGACTCCCAGTGGAAAGAACGTGGTTTGGCGAAACTGGAAGAGTTGCGCGATGAACTTGATAACGTGCTGGCACTGGATGAACTGTCTGCCGGAGTCTTTTTCAGAGAATTAGCCGACCGAATGGTTTATTTGTTTTACGCTGCTCGGCTGGCTGTCCAAGCCGAACATGACAATCAATCGGGCGTGGCTACACTGGTTGAATGGCTGTGGCAAAATCGCGTTGAAGTTTCGGCAAAGAAAGCTTCCAGCAATTATCTACAACAAATTTCAGAAATCAGTTCAACGATGTAACACCTAATCAGGAGACACCATGCGGCTTGGATTGAATGTCGGATATTGGGGTGCGTCACCCGTGGACAATGTGGCGCTGGCGCAGGAAGCGGATCGTCTTGGATTCCATTCGCTTTGGACGGCGGAAGCTTACGGTTCAGACGCGGTCAGCCCGCTGGTTTGGCTTGCGGCGAAAACTGAAAGGATCAACGTCGGGACGGCAATTATGCAGATGACGGCCCGCGTTCCGGCAATGACGGCGGCGACGGCGATGACGATTGATTTGCTGACGCAAGGCCGAATGCTGGTCGGCATTGGCGCTTCAGGCCCGCAAGTCGTCGAAGGCTGGCACGGGGTTCCTTATGGCAAACCCGTCACGCGCGCGCGTGAATACGTTGAAATTATGCGAACGATCTGGAAGCGCGAACAGCCGCTGGAATTCCACGGCGAACATTACGACATTCCCTGCAAAGGCGGCACCGGCTTGGGTAAACCGCTGAAATCCATCATTCATCCATTTCGCAACAGCATACCAATTTATCTAGCGGCTGTTGGGCCAAAGAACGTCGCGCTTTCAGCAGAAATCGCCGATGGATGGCTGCCAATTTTCTTTTCTCCAGAGCGTATGAACGTTTACCGCGAATGGCTGGACGAAGGGTTCGCGAAATCCAGTAGCACAAAAAACCTGACGAACTTCGACATTGCACCAACGGTTCACATTGTCATGGGCGATGACGTGAACGCCTGCCGTAACCAGATCAAACCTACGCTGGCGCTTTATATCGGCGGAATGGGCGCAAAAGGCAAAAACTTTTATTACGACATCGCCTGCCGTTATGGGTATCAGGAAGCCGCCGATCAAATTCAGGCGTTTTATCTGACCGGCAAAAAGATGGAAGCAATGGCCGCTGTGCCAGATGCCCTGGTTGACGAAGTCGCCTTGTGCGGCCCGAAAGAACGAATTGCCGAGCGTTTGGCAGCCTGGAAAACCTGCGGTATTACAACCATGATATGCGGGACTTCGGATATAGGAGCGCTGCGAACGATGGCGGAATTAACATTGTAACAATTGTATATTTTCAAAGGAGATTCTTTATGGCTTCAGTAATTCCCGACAAATACATTGACCTGTTCGACAAAAAAGTCTTCGCCGGATTGGCGACCTTAATGCCAGATGGCTCACCGCAAGTGACTCCGGTTTGGATTGATTACGACGGGGAAAACGTCATTTTCAACACCGCCGTTGGCCGCCAGAAAGACAAAAACCTGCAAGCCGATGGGCATGTGTCTTTGGCATTGATTGATCCGGAAAATCCGTATCGCTATCTGGAAGTTCGCGGCACAGTCGTTGAACGCACAACTGATGGCGCGGACGACCACATCAACAAAATGGCCAAAAAGTATTTGGGGCAGGATGTGTACCCCTTCCGTCAGCCCAGCGAAGTCCGCGTGATTTACAAGATCAAACCGGAACGCACCAGTTCGATGGGGTAATCAGTCAACTTAACTCCCCCGCCTGATGCAATTTTATGAAGTACATAATTCGTCTGGTTTGTTGCGCCATGCTGTTTGGCGCAGGAGGGGAAGTTTTTGCGGCGACGTATTACGTAGCCACAACAGGAAATAACAACAATCCGGGAACGGCGGCTCAACCGTGGGCGACGCTGCAAAAAGCGGTTGACGCCGTTGTGCCGGGCGATGTCATCATCGTTCGCGCCGGAACTTACGCCGGTTGCCGCATCGGCAAACCCGGCACAGCCAGTTTGCCAATCACGCTGAAAGCTGATGCTGGCGCTCGCCCGCTGATCAATTCGCTGGCTTCAACCAATCGCCATCAAAGCCTGATCGAAATCGAAAACTTCGACGGCAAAGTTAGTTATTGGATCATTGACGGTTTCGAACTCAGCGGAGCGCCACGCCACGGCGTAGACCTTCGCAACACCGATTACGTCACCGTCCAAAACTGCTATTCGCACAACAACGGTACGCCCAGCGTGCGCGGCGACGGAATCTTTCTGGGATTCAGCGATCACCCGACGCTGCAATTCAACGAATTGTCGTTCAACAGCGAACACGGCCTGTATCACAGCAACAGCGCCGATTATCCAACCATTCGCGGCAACAGGCTTCACCACAACGCAAATGCAGGTATCCACATCAATGGCGATCTGTCACAAGGCGGCGACGGCATCATCTCGTTCGGCTTGATTGAAAAAAATGTGATTTGGGAAAATGGCGTGGGTGGCGGCTCGGGCATCAACTGCGATTGATTGTCTGACAGCATCATTCGCAACAATTTTCTGTACGCTAATCACGCTTCTGGAATTTCCCTTTACGCGATTGACGCGGCGGCAGGTTCCAGCCGCAATCAGGTGCT
>CAZXHW010000417.1:0-7185 GCA_964639915.1 uncultured Heliomicrobium sp. | reverse complement strand
ACCGGCCACGGATGGTGTTGATGATGTTGGCATGAATTTCCACGCCGGGCATTTCCTGACCACCTTCGCGTTTATCGGTGGCGAAATTCATAAACGGCACAACGCGTGAATCGCCCATTGATGCAGCCGTCGCACCGATCAGCACAATTTTCCCCGTGAACGCTTGCGGTGGGATTTTGTCGTCAATCACATCCGCGATGCTGAATGAATTGAACGAACCCGTCGGACCGGTAAAGTTAATCATCATTTCGTTTTGGCGAATGATGCTAAGGCCTGGAATGGCTGAACCCGACGATTCGTCGCGGACGGGAATTTCATACGCGCCGAACTTCAACTCTCTGGCGTTTTCTTCGATCCCATTGTCCGTGATGTTTTCGGCCAGACGAATGACTTCCGCACTAAGTGCCCACAGCTTTTCCGCGCGGTCGTCGGCTTTGCTGAGCTGAATGCTGCGCACCATTCCATCCACCCCCGGAGAAATGTGGGCGTGGCCGATAGCTTGAGCAGCGTTGGCAAACGCTGGAATCGGGCGCAGCCAAGCAGTTCCGTGGCGGGACGATTCAGTAACGGAGACTTCGTACAATTGGGCTGGCAAAACGACGCGTCCATTATGCGCAATTGCCGCCGCCAATCGGCGGTCGTCTTCCGGCGCGGAAGCTTCGGCGTAAATGACGTCCAATCCGATACTGAGCGGTTTGGCTTTGGTGAGCTTGTCCAGCGCTTCCGCCATTACAGAGCGCGGCCAGGGCCAGGAACCGTAACGGCTTCCAAGAGTCTGCAGGCTGTGGTCATCAATGGCTACGATGACAATGTCGGCTGGTGGATCGAGCGGGCCCCGCAATCGAAACAACATGTTTTGCGACAGCGCGGACAGCGAAGGCACAAACCATGTCACGACAACAACCAGCGCAATGCTGATTAACAGAATTGCTGCCGTGCGAATGGATTGCGATCTATTCAGTATCGTCATTTTGGCTTGCGCCGTCGGCCGGGTTTGAGACTTCCAGATAACGATAAATTGTGCGGCGATCTATGCCGAGCAGTTCCGCTGCGCGTGATTTATTGCCACCGTTTTCTGAAAGAATCAACTGAACATATCGGCGTTCAAGCTCCGCCAGCGTCGGACGGTCGTCTACCAAAGAAAGGCTAACTGCGCCCGCTTGATTTGACATGGCTGCTGGCGGTGTTGCGCGTTCGACAATCCGCTGCGGCAAGTCATTGATTGTAATCAATCGGTCAGCGCAAACGGCTGCGGCGTGTTCAATGGTGTTTTCCAGTTCGCGCACATTGCCTGGCCAAGAGTATCGAGATAGCAAATCAATCACGTCTTCACCGATGCGAACCTGTTCGCCGTGTTCACGTTCGTACTTTTTCAAAAAGTGATGCGCCAACAGGGCCACGTCTTCGGCTCCACGCTGGCGCAGCGGCGGCAGATTGATCGTCAACACGCTGAGCCGGTAAAACAGATCGGCGCGAAATTCTCCGCGATTCGCCATTTCTTCCAGATTGACGTTGGTTGCGCCAATGACGCGCACGTCAATTTTGCGCGCATCGCGGCTGCCAATGCGGCGAACTTCTTTTTCCTGCAACACGCGCAGCAAACTGGCCTGAAACGACTGGCTGGTTCCGCTGAGTTCATCCAGGAAAATCGTGCCGCCTTCCGAAGCTTCAAACAATCCCGCGCGGTCTGTGGCGGCACCGGTAAAACTGCCCTTGGTGTAGCCGAACAATTCCGATTCCAGCAAAGTTTCGGTCATCGCCGAACAATTGACGGCGGTGAATGGCCGGTCGGCCCGCGCGCTGTTGTTATGGACAGCGCGCGCGATTAGCTCTTTGCCAGTGCCGGATTCCCCTTCGATCAGCACGGTAGCACCTGTTCGCGCCGCGTGAGCCGTCAGCTTGTACGCCCGCACCATTTGCGGACTGTGCCCGATCAAGCCGGAAGCCGAAAAATCGCGCAACGGATCAGGGCTTGCAGCTTGAGCAGTTGTCGCCAAAAGCTCCGAATGGTGCGCGGCGCGGCTAACGATGGAAAGCACGTCGTCAATGTTGAAGGGTTTGGCGATGAAATCAAACGCGCCTTCTTCGACGGCTTGCATCGCGATTTCCAGCGAGCCTTGCGCGGTGATGGCAATGATTTTTGTGTCGGGACTGAAGCGGCGAAATTCGCGAACGACTTCCAAACCGGTGATGTCCGGCATGTAAATATCTGTCAGCACAACGTCGAAGCGCCTGCCCTGTCCCATTGCAATGGCTTCACGTCCGCAGGTGGCGGCGGCAACGTCGTAACCGCTCATTCTAAGCGGCACCTCCAGCGCCATGCGCGCTCCACGTTCATCATCAACGACCAGAATTTTGTGAGAGTGAGAGTTGGTTTGAATCACAATTGCCTATTACAGCAAAGCCCATTCATTTTTCAGCCACAGAGACCACAGAGACCACAGAAAATAGGTAGGAAAACTCCTGGCTCTCTGTGCGCTCTGTGGCTAAAGATTGATTCTGCCTTGCTTATTGTATCGTTACAGTCACACGGTTTGAACGTTTACTGTCCACGGTCATCACAACCTGAACTTCGCCTTTGGCAGCCAACGATCGCGGCAGCGGACCAATGTTTACTTGATCCAGACCGACAAAATCCGGCTGGGCTCCAGCATAAAAAACGGGAACGGCAACACCGCCGATCTCGACAGCCACAGCGGATAAAGCAGGCCTGCCGCGAAGCCCGGTTCCGTTCAGTATCAAATAAAGCTTGTCGGTTTCAGCGCCCAAGCTGATTGGAACCGGCACGACTTTTTGTTGCGCGGCGTCATAGGTCGAAACCGGCAGATAGGTTTGATTGCCAGCCGCGTCAACTTTCAAGGCGACGATTGCACCCAGACCTTGCCCGTTGGCGTTCGCAGCGAACAAACCCGGCCCGACGGTTTTGACTAGCAAGTCTCCAGTGACTGTCGTGCCATCCTGGCGGCGAAGTGTCACTTTAGCACGTCCGTTTGCCGTCTGATCCGGAACCAGGAAGTTAGCCTGGCTGGGCGACACGAAAAACAATGGCGCATTGCGTGTGACATTCGCGCTGTCGGTAACGGTGATGGTCGTTCCACCCAAAGTTGTTGGCAGCGGGATACTGGTCGCCGAAACCACGCTGGCAGACAAATTCTGCCCAAACAAACTGGTGATGGAGTTGGCAGCAACCGCAGCTTTCAAGTAACTGGCAGAACTAGCCAGCCAATCGGCATAGGCGGCAGTGTTTGTTGCTCCCGGTGTTGCGGGCTGGAAAATGCTCCACGATGCATCACCATCTGTTTTTCGCCCGATGGAAACATCTCCCTGCTGCGCTGAAAACGTGTACGAATCTATCAGGGTCGTGCCGTTTGTCTGGTAAATCCCAATGGACTCTCCGTCCGCGCTTAGCGACCAACTGGTGTGCAAATTCCCTTGCGCCGCTTCGCCATCGGCAATGAACACCAGATACCCTTTCGCCGGAATCGTCACGCCGTTTGGCACTTTCCATTTCGTCGGATTGTTCAGATTGTCTGTGATGTACATCCCGCTCATATCCACGGCGGTTGTGCCAGGGTTGAACACTTCGAACCAGTCTTCATAAACACCAGGCTCTTGTGGATCCTGGTAGGTATCTTCGTTGTCGGCCATGATCTCGTTGATCAGCAGCAAGCCTGTTCCTTGTGTTGGGGGCTGCGAAGTCGTGCTGCCTGCCGCGGGATTCGCAATGCCGGGCGTCGGTTGATACGCCACCTGCCAACGGTCGCCATGACTTCCCAATCGAATGTAGGTTTGGCCAGCGGTTGCCGCCGGATACGTGACTGAATCCAGCGTCGTTTGCATGCTTCCCGACGCTTGATACAGATACAGCTTTCCGCCCGCCGTTTGCGGTTTAAAGCTGACGTGCGTGTCGCCTTCGCCGGTTTCACCGTCCAGCCACAAGACCAGAAATTCGCCATCCGCAAGCGTTTTCGCGGGCACAGCCCACTTGGTCGGATTCGTTTGATCATCGGTCAGGTAAAAGTTGGTCAGCGTTACGGGACCTGGGCCGAGGTTGTGAACTTCCACCCACGGATCGGCATCACCTGCGCTGTCTTTGTAACTGCCGTTGTTCACAGCCACGACTTCGTTCAAACGCACATCAATCGGCAACGCTTGAGAATTCAGGAACGGCCGCATGTAGTTATAGCGTTCGCGCACGAATTGCGTCAGGCCATAAATCGTCAAGCCGCCTTGGCCACCGCCGCTGGTCGTTTGACTGGTTAGAGCCGTTTCGAACTGCGCGTTGGTCGTGACTTTGTTCGGATCGGCATAGACGTGATCGCGGATGAGATTGGCCAGTTGTGTGACCCGCGGAGTGAAGGTTTCGACATTAAAGCCTTCGCGCAACAGCCGCGCGAAAATGCGCAGGTAAAGCCGTTTGTAAACATCCAGCGCAGTTGTTTTTTGTAGCAGCGGTCGAGCATTTGTGCCTGTTCCTGTGCCTGCGCCGGTTCCGGGAAGCCAGAAAATGTCGAAGGCAAATGGATTGGCGATGCGTGCCGTGCCGTCGCCTGTCGTGCCGAACGATTCGTTGTGATCCCACTGGACGTAAACGAATTTGCCGTCGCGGCTGCGGTCGTAAAGGTAATATTCGCCCGCGTCGCCGATGTAAGAATCCAGATTAACGAACAGGTTATTCAGCGCCACCCAGGTCAGCATTTGCTCCACGTCGCATACGGCTTCCAGCTTGGCCTGGAGCTGCGCTGCGGGCGTGTTGTTCAAAATATCAATGAACTCAATCAAGCTGCTGTAATCGTTGGCTTCCTGGTTAGTTTCAAGTTCGTAAATCGGGCGATAAAGCGCCGGGTCCGCTCCCAGCCAAGCCAAGTCAGGCCGTCTGGTTGCGCCCAGAATTTCAGCGCCTTCGTACAGGTTGCCGCCTTCGTTGTCACCGAAGCGGCTTTTCATCATCGCCTTGTCCGGCTGTTCCATCGCCGTGTACAGGCCGTAATACGCGTCGTTGACGTACAGCCGCACGTGAACATTCCGCACCGCCGTCACGAACTTGCTGGCGAAATCCGTGAACAGCTTTTCGCGCATGAAATCCGGTTGCAGATCATTCGTATGCAGGTTGAGTTTCTTCAACCCCAGAAACTCAACATTGTCGTCATATTCGTTGAAGTCGAATTTGAACGGGCGCTTGATGCCGTTTCGGCTGAAAGAAGAATTGCCTTTGAACCGCACGCCGACTTTCGGCAGGTCTATGGTTCCGTATTTGAAGCGGCAGGGAAAATAGGGATCGCCGTTGGTTCGCTGGTTTTGGTGCGCCTGAACCAACGTGTTGTACCAGTTGGGATCGTCAAAATAGATGCGGATTTCGCGCACCGCGCTATCGTCAAAAAAGACTGAAGCTTGATCTGCGATCTTAGAATTTTGTGCGAACGCCGAACAACTGCACACCAACACCAAAAAGAGCACACCTGTAATACGGGACATTTTGGAAAGCCTCCTCAGATCTTCTCTGAATCTGTTTTTACGTCTTAGGGTCGTTTGCCGCTGGGTTTTGGTGGCTCCGGTCTGGGAGCACCTGCTGGCGGCTGACTGCCGGGTTGTGGCGGTCCGCTGCGGCCCGGATCACGCCGTTCGCCTTGCCGGTTGCTGGTCTGGTCTCCACCACGATCGTTTCCACCGCGTCTGGATGTATCCGCAATCTTTCCGTTGTTCTGGCCAGCTCTACCAGGCTGGTTCATACGGAAATTTCCATCATTACGTCCGGGCTTGAAAACACCCGGGGTTCTGGGCGGTCCTAACATCAAGATTCGCGTTGTCTGGCCAGCCGAAAGAAAGATGGGTTGGTCGGGCAATCGCAGATTGGTCACAGCCACTTCGCCTTCGTGCAGAAATACTTCGGTTTCATCGTTTTCAACCAGCACATCAAAGATCGTGCCGCGGACGGCAATCACCGCTGTCGGTGTGTTAACCCGATAAGGATTCGGCTGGTCGCCAACCTTTTCAATGTGGACACGCGTTTTGCCTTTGATGACCTCAAACAACGTGCGAGGCGACTGGCTCAGATCCTTGATGACAACGGTGGATTTGGGAGCAATCACAGCTTGAGAACCATCCGTCAGTCCCAACACCAGCCGCCCATTTTTGCCCGTGATGATTGTGTCGCCCGCCGATAAGCGGTCATCCACCTTGAAGCTGATTTTGACTGGAACAGGCTGCGTGTTGGGGTAGCGGCGAATTTCCACCTGGCCTTCGATGGAAGTGATTTTCGCTGAAACCAATTGCTGAGCCGAGATGGGGGCTATCCGCTCAGTCAGTAAAAACACGGCAGCGCACAAAGAAAACAAAAATAGAATTTTTCTGGAAAGCATTGTTTTACCTCTCGTCATTTTGCTTGATTCTGTTTCAGAACGAAAAAATGACTGTTTCAGGCAGAAGTTCCTGTCAGATTTTCCAGTTGCTCATTTTTGCCACACCTGCGGATTTTTCAACCATTCCAAGTGTCGGCTTTTACCCCACTTTTCGCCAACCAGCCGCGCTGGTCATCGAACAATCGGTTAAGTGCAATCAACAGACCAAATAAAAGTGCCCTTGTAAGACGAACCGCAGGCACATGGTTTGCTAATTATGGCCGCGATGATTTCCCAATCCCAAACCAATCAATCGCCAACCGGCAGCCACGATCAACCATTATCTCCAGTCAAAGAAACGTTACGGCAATGGCTGAACAATCCATTGACCTTTGTTTTCCTGGTCTGGGGAGTTCTGTTCCTTGGGCTTGGCTTGTTGCTGCTTTTGCTTCCATAACCCAACTTAGATTCTTACCGGCGAAATCGAACCAGAAAACTTGTAGACAGAATGCAGCAGATGAAAACCTTCATTGAGTTGGTTCGAGCCAATCCTGCTCAATCTTGTAAATCCTGTCCTCTTTCCTCTGTTCGGCGAACGGCAATCAATCCTCTACAATCAGCGGCGTCAGCGACGAATGCCAACCGGAATTCGTCAAACTCCATTGTTTGCAACTGATTCCATATGAAAGTTTGCTACTCCGACCGATACGCGGTTCCACTGCCAAGCGCGCATCCATTTCCGATGCCAAAGTATCGTTTGGCGCGAAACCGATTGCTGGACGAAGGTTCGATCATGCAACGGCACCTGGTTGAGCCGCCATTGGCCCGCCACGAAGACATTTTGCTG
>CAZXHW010000416.1:0-7192 GCA_964639915.1 uncultured Heliomicrobium sp. | reverse complement strand
AACGACTATCGGACAGTCCCTACTCGCTGCTGATCAATACGCAAATCGCCCATTGGTTTGTGATCGAAATCTGCCACCTGCTGGGATTCCGCAAACATTTACAGAAAGGGGCGATGCTAGTCGTCAGCCGCAGGCGGCAATCCCCATAAAACTAGTAGAGGTTTCTTCTATGCTTCCAATTACAAAGATCGCCGAAAAATTGAACATACCGAATGAGTACTTGATTTATTACGGGCAACACATGGCCAAACTGAAGCTGGAGTTGTTGTCAGAATGGAAATCACCAACGCGAGCGAAATTCATTATGGTTACTGCGATGACGCCAACCAGCCACGGCGAAGGCAAAACCGTCGTGTCTATTGGCTTGGCGCAAGCTATCGAACGCCTCGGCAAACGCCCAATTGTCACCTTGCGGGAACCGTCGCTGGGGCCTGTGTTCGGGCTGAAAGGCGGCGCGACCGGCGGCGGCCAGTCACAAGTGCTGCCCGCCGAACGCATCAATCTGCATTTCACAGGAGACTTTCACGCCATCACGACCGCGCATAATTTGCTGGCGGCGGCAATTGACTCTCACCTGCATCACGGCAACGAACTGCGTTTTGACGTGGACAACATTTTCTGGCCGCGCACGATGGATATGAACGACCGTGCCTTGCGGCACATCATTGTCGGCTTGGGCGGCAAAATGAACGGCGTTCCGCGCGAAACAGGCTTCGTCATTACCGCCGCTTCGGAAGTGATGGCGATCTTGGGGTTGGCAAATTCCCGCGAAGATTTGCGGCACAAGCTGGACGACATTCTGCTGGGTTACAACCTGGACGGCCAAATGATTCGCGCGCGCGATTTACGCGTAACCGGCGCACTGATGGTTCTGCTCAACGAAGCCATCATGCCCAACCTTGCGCAAACAACCGAAGGCACGCCAGCGTTCGTTCACACAGGCCCGTTCGCCAACATCGCGCACGGAACCAGCAGCGTCATTTCTCAAAAGATGGCGATGAAGCTGGCCGATTACGTCATCAACGAATCGGGTTTTGGGTCCGATCTGGGCGCAGAAAAATACTTCGACCTGGTGATGCCGAAATCCGGCTTGAAACCTTCCGCCGCCGTGCTGATTGCCACTGCCAGAGCCCTGGCCGCGCATGGCGTTTCACCTGATTTTCCGAATGACAGTAATCTCAACAATTTGCGTCGCGGAATGGCGAACCTGGAAAAGCATCTTGAGAATTTGCGGAAGTACAACGTTCCGGTTGTCATTGCGATCAATCGCTTTACCACGGACACCGACGAAGAAATTGCCGTCATTCAAAATTTTTGCCGCGAAGCAAATGTCGAAAACGCCGTTGTTGAGGTTTACACCAAGGGCGGCGAAGGCGCGATGGAATTGGCGGCAAAGGTCATGGCCATCGCCGATGCCAGCGATGCCGAAACTGTGACTTCGCTGTATTCGCTGGAATTAGGGTTGGAAGAAAAAGTTGAGCGCGTCGCCAAAGAAATTTACGGCGCTGGCGCAGTGTATTTCGATTCCAAAGCGCGTCAGAAGCTGAAAAAGTTTGCGGCGCTCGGCTTTAGTCAATTGCCTGTATGTATTGCCAAAACACCATCGTCACTGTCCGATAATTCAAAGGCACTGGGTGCGCCAAAAGGCTGGACAATGACAGCCACTGACGCTCACCTTTCAGCAGGCGCAGGTTTTGTTGTCGTGGTTGCAGGCTCGATGATGTTGATGCCAGGACTTCCAAAAGTTCCGCAAGCTGCCAAGCTGGATGTAGATGATCGCGGCGAAATCATCGGAATGAACTATTGATTGAATTGCAGAATCGCGTTGGCGCTTTCTGGTTGCCGGTGTGAAGGGAAAAGAAGGCAGGCAGGTTGGAAAAGAAAAGGCGCAGGCATTAAACCTGCGCCTTTTGAAGTAGCTGGTGTTAGTTGTGATTAAAAGGTGAAGCGAAAACTGGTGGTTAGGATGTTCGAGCGATAATCCTGCACCGAAAATTCTCGTTCGTTATAGCTGTAGTGCCTGTAACTAAGATTGCCGGTCAGGTTGTTGGTGAATCTGTAAGCCAGTCGAACTTCCGGGTTATGGCGTCTCAGTGGCAACGCGCTGACAACATCATTGGCTCCGGTGGCAACCGTTGGTGCTCCTCGATCCATGATGTAGTAGTAATACATCATCAAATCCAGGTGATTGGTCAGCCCAAATCGCGTGTTGGCATAAATTGAATTGATGCGCGCGTAGTAAATTGACTGGCCCGAAACACGCGTTGTGACATTGTTAATCACTGTTGTGTACAAAATGTCGCCTCGCGCATTCAGGTCGTGGTAGTCATAACCCGCATCAAGGAAGATTCGGGATTTCGGTTCCCAGTTGGCGGCGATTGTGTAGCTGCGCGAACTGGAATCGTTATTGACCTGCGGCGTGGGATTCGTTCGGTCAAGCGATGTGAAGGTCCCGATGATCCCCAGCTTTTCGGTGGCATGGACCTGCGCGCGAACACGCGTTTTGGTGTAATCCAATGGATTGATGCGAACAAAAGCGTTGTTGTTCTGACCTTTTTCGATATCAAACATGAAGCTGGTCATTTTGGTGGGACGGAATCGCAGGCCGCCGATAAAAGCGTGTGTGCTGATGGATTCCTCCTCAAACGTAATGTCCGGATTGGTTGCTGAAGTGGCGCTGCTCGCTGTGTAGTAGTTGCTGGCGATGGTCACATCGCGTTTCATCGCTCGCCAGCCCAAATTCGTGCTGAATTTGCGGCCCAGATTCAGGTTCAATTCCACGGTATTTGTAAACGAACTCAGATCGGTGAGATAGCCAGTGGCCAGCACGCGAGTGTTAGCGGTTGTTTGCGGCCCGGTGGCTGGTTGCCGAACTGTCGTTGTCAGAATTTCCGTGTCGCCTAAGATTCGGAACGAGTTGTAGTTGAACGTGTTGCTTAGCGTCAGGTATTTGCTCAGGTCAATGCTGACACCGGCGTCAACTCTGGCATTCGGCCGTTTGATGTTGCCATCATTGGGTAGTCTCAAAAAGTTCGAAACCAGTGTTACGCCATTGCTGTCCCTGCCGCTGGCTAGTTCGGAATATCCTGCCCGCATCCTTTCTTCATCGTGCAATCCGCGCAAAACCACATGAATTCGATCCGCGATGCTGCCGCGCACACTGGCTTTGGTGACCAGTGCATGCGAACGCTGTGGCGTCAGCCTATCCAGCAATGTGATGCGGCCGTTATCGGTGGGAATCAGCCCCAGGTCGCCGCCAGGCTTGGAATCAATCTCCTGGTCGTTGCGGAACGTGCGGTACAACTGTTCCGCATTGAAATCCCATTTGCGATAGGTTGCGTCCAAACCCAGCCGGAAATCGTTGGATTCCCAACGTGTGTTGCCAAAAAGCTGGAAAATATCTCGCTGAAAACTGTACGTTGGATTGTAACGGCCCTTGGCCATGCTGCGGCCATAACCCATGTTAATTCTGACAGCGCGCTGCGGCAGCAATTTCAAATTGAAATCCGAAACCTGCTGGCGCAGATCATAATCGCGAAGCCCCAGCGCGAAGTTGGTTCCCAGCGAACGGTAATAATTGAAACGCCGGACGTTTCCATCAAACCGATACCAGCGGGTTTTATCCATTTTCAATGAAAAGGTCTGGCTTTGATCTCCGCCTGCGTTGTTCACTTCCGCATGCAGGAAATCAAACAAAACGCCGGTGCCGGGTTGCGCGCGCATATCCAGGGAAGATTCAAGCACGCGGAACCCGTCGCGAGTGTTGACGTCCGACAGATAGCGAGCCTCGCTGCCTTTGGTGTCGACGAATCTGTAGCCAAGTTCCAACGTGCTGATTGTGGAATAAATGCCCCAGGTGCTGCCGGTTTCGGGTTTGGCGGCTTTGTTGTCCTTGGGTTTTGTCACAATGGCCTTGGCGCGTTCGAGTTCGCTGTCAGCCTCTCGCGCTTGTTGACTGGTTTCTGCTTTTTCGACGCTTTGCGCCAGGACAAAGATATTGCAAGCAATCAAGAAAGCCATGATTGCGGCTCCCGCAAAGGTTCTGGAGAGCCATAGAATGATGGATTGATGTTTGGTTCTCATGGTGTGCCTCCTGTTCCTTTAGCGGAAGAACCGCTCCTTGTTGGATCCGTGAATGTCAATGTGGCAAAGCGTGCAGTTTTGGTAGCGCGGCTGGGTCAGGTCGTGACTGGTTGGAGACTGTGTGCCGAGCCCAGCTTCCCCAGGCAGTCCGGGCGTATTTGAATGGCATTCGATGCACAGGAACCGCACGTTGTTACGGGTCAGCAGTTTCGGATTCGTCGAACCGTGTGGCGTATGGCAAGCCTGGCAGCCTTCCACTTTGACTGGCGCATGTTCAAACACGAACGGGCCTTGTTTATCCGCATGACATTTGACGCAGCCTGCGTCTCCTGTAACCGAATTGCGAAGCGATTTGCCCATAAAGCCGCCGTGTTGGTTGTGGCAATCGGAGCATTTCATGCCGCCTTCGGGAACTTTATGGTGGAAGGGCTTGGAAAAAGACGCTTTCTGTTCGGCGTGGCACTGGTAACACAAATTCGGTTCAGTGCCTTTCAGCAGAAATTCCGTGCGTTTGGGTTCATGAGAAGAATGGCAATCGTTGCACGAAATGCCATGGCGCGAATGCTCGCTGCGGCGATAGTTGAAGCGTTCTTCAGATTTGCCCTGAGAACCTTCGTGGCATTTCAGGCAAATTGCCGTGGATTGGGCGGCAGACATTTCCTTGAAAGAATTTAGCTTGGCGGCGGCGGCCTTGGCCGTGTCGTTCATCAACGTCGTGGCTTCGGCTTCTTTGCCTGCTTCGTTCAATTTCTGAATAGTCAGGTAAAAATCCAGGTGACCGCGCGCTGGACCGTGGCAAGCTTCGCATCCGGTTTTATCAGCCGGCGAATTCAACACTTTGGTCTTGGCGTGGGCAGTCAGGGCGTAATGGTTGGCTTCGCCGCCGTGGCATTCAGCGCACGAATCGCTGCCGACAAACTGACTGGCATCTATTGGGGTAGATTTTTGGGATTCATAAGCTGAAGCTGCTTCTACAGTTGCAGATTTTGCTGAAAACCTTGTCATCAACGCTGTGACTTTTGATGAGGCCATCGGAGACAGCGGCGCAATTAAAAAGGCTACGACAAAAACGATTTTCAGAGTTCGCATAAGCTACTCCTTGTCCATCCGAAAAGGTTTCGGATAGCGTTCATTTAATTGTTTAATCTATATGGGTTATCGGGTTGGGTGGGTGAAATTTCTCATCAAGCTTTTCCATTTCACGTCGAACTGGGTGTTTTCACTCACCAAAGGCCACAAATAACGGACTTCACCCTGGCCAAGGCAATTGCCAAGCCAGCGTGAATCCTAAATTTGTCGGTTTGTTATTTGGCTCGTGGCAGGTCAATCACGGCGTAGATGCTCATGCGGGGTAGGGAAAATTCCGTGGCTTGGCTGAGTACTTCAAAATCCTGCAACGCCAGTTTGCCCTGGCCAGAAACATAAACATCTCCTTTGCCGAGCACGTCGCGCAGCCGGATTCGCATTCCATCAAAATCGCGGCGGCCATAATTCAGTAGGTGCAGGCGGAGGTGTTTGGCGTCGCCCGTCAGCCGGGCAATGACGACTTCGCTGCCATAAATGCGCAGCATTCGCGCATCATCGGTTAAACGGCGACGGATGGTTTGCGCAAATTCACTGGGGTCTGCAGCGGCAGATCGTGGATAGGCTTTTGTGCCCAACTGAATGTTCAATCGAAGTTGTGACGATGGCGTTTTGATTGGCTTAAACAGCAGGTTACGACGCGAAAGCAAATTCATCACTTCGCCCACCAGCTTGGAACCGTCATCAACCACGCCAATGTCAGCAACGAGCGGCAAGTTTTCATCTGCCGGAATGGCTTTCAGAAAGGCGAACAATCGCCCGATTTCAGCCAAATCGGCAGGATCAATTTTTAGAACGGTGTCGGCGCTGAAGGCGAAGCTTTCGGCAACGGCCAGCGCAGCACGGCCTTTGGAGAGTTCGTAATAAAATTTGCCTGCCGGGTTGCGCGTGAAGCGCCACCCGTTGGCATCCAGCCACGGACGGCCCGTCGCTGCGGCCAAATCCGGTCGTCCAGATGCGCCTGGCGTTGCCAGCTTTTCACGCGCTTTCAATTCTTCTTCGGTCATCGGAACGACTTCAAACCCGGCTTTGCGCCACTGATCGGCCTTGTCAGGAGCGACAGCAATGCGTTCGATGCCAGCCTGTTTCAATGCCGGAGCGGTTTCGATGCCTTGCTGCCAGAAGATCAGCGGCAGAATGATCGCCAGCAATTTCATATCTCAAACTCCTTCAGCTTGATTTGCTTCAGATCGGAAATGCCCAACCCCAGCTTCGCCGCGTAATCCACGTGGCCGGGTTCACGGATCAGAATGTTGACGTTCGGGTCTTTGTCGCGATTGCCACCGTTGTTGAAATCCAGCGACTTTTCGTTGCGATCCCAGATTGAAATGGCTTTGTGCGATTTGCGTTCGTTATCAATTACATCCACCAGCAGCCGATCCTGTGCGACAGGGTCCGTGCCAAACCAGATTTGCTTCGGATAGAAAACGTACTTTTTGGAGCGGGCAAACGGTCCACCGTGCCAACACCCGCGAATCCCGTCCATGATGTTCAACACCACTTTTGAGCGCAGCGGTTCGACTGCGGTCAAGGTTGGAACGAAGGAATAGGTATGCGTGACGCCGTGCTGGTGAGAGCGGGCGACATTGGAAAAGCTGCCGTAAGCGACATTCTTCAGGCAACCGGTGACGCCTGTCGCGCCATGATCTTTCATGTTCGGAATGTTGATGATTTTCGTCAGACGCTGCGAAACCAGTCGCATCATGTTCGACCGTGTGTCGTCTTCGCCAAAAAAGGAAGCTTCAGCATAAACGAACGGGTCGTACCGATTGTTTTCTCCGCGCTCGTTTCGGCCTTCGGCGGCGTGAAGCTGTACGCCTTCTGGGATATGCGGTTTGTAGTTGGCTTCGTCCATCTGGTTTTGGAACCGTTCGTAGATGTAAATCTGCTCCGGTTTCAAGCCGATTGCGGTCAGGTTGCGAATGCATTCGGCGACAACGGCTGGCGAAGAAATCACCCACGGATATCCGCCAACATTGACTTTAATGCCCACAACGTCGTCCGGCGAAATGAACCTGCGCCACGA
>CAZXHW010000415.1:0-7193 GCA_964639915.1 uncultured Heliomicrobium sp. | reverse complement strand
GGCCAGCGCCTGCAAAGCAAGCTGATCTTCTCCATCCAATCGCAGCAAGTCATCCAGAAATTCATCCGATTCGCCTGCTTCTTTCAATTCACGAACTATGCGAACGGCAGCGCGCGACACATCCAGATGGGCGCGCCAGCGTTCGGCTTCGCGCGCGGGCAAATTTAGCGTGTAAGGCAATTCGAATGGCGGCCCGGCGTTCAGCGCATCCGGCGGGAAAGGATTCGTCTCAGCTTCGCGTTTATCCTTCGGCAACTGGACAAGCTTTTCGGCGATCTTTTTGAGCCGCCGCATTTCGTTGAATGTCCAAATTAGCAGTAACCCGCGCGGCGTGCGATCGCCCGACTCGGTATAACGTTGCTGATCGAGCCTCAGGAAATGCGAGAGGTAAGCCAGCAGCAGCCGGTAGCGCAAATTAAACAGATGTGCCCAATTCCGAGCGCGCGGATCGGTGATACGGCCTTTGTTCGCATGCGATTCGGCAATTGCCTCCGCCATCTTCGCCGGACTGATCGGCGTTTCCGGCGGCGAACTGGTATTGGGATTTTCAGCCAATGGCCAGGTTAATTGAGCGCCACTCGCCTTGAGCGTTTTGAAATCCTGGTAACTCAAAAGGAACCGCTCAAAGTGAGATTCCGGCTCGTTGGAACTTCCCGGCGGCAGATCAAATCCTTCGCCTTGCTGGCCAATACTGCGGATCGCTGCGGTGGCGGCATCGCGCACAGCACTGGCAGAGAGTCCGCTGATGGTTTCAACAATCAAGGCAGAGCCAATGTTTTTATCTTTTGGTTCGTAGCCCCAATCGTCACGAGTCGCTTGAAAAGGCTGAGTATCAAGCCGGAAATCTTCATCCTTGAGTTCTTCCTTAAAGATCGTCTCCAACCGCTGAAAGATTGGCCCTACGTGATTGACTGCTTCACCATCATTTGAGCGCCGCGCGCTGGGAAGGATTTCCTGCTCGTACAACTCCCGTTCGGCGTCAGAGAAGTCATCAGGCAAGGTGGCGGGGCTTTCGGCCACGACATACTTTGCCAGCGAATCCAGCGAAACCGGTTCTAGCTTGAAGCGAAACGGATAAATCTCGCTGGCATAAGGCGAATGCTCGCGATTGAAATTGAGCGGGCCGCCCAGCAAGTGCAACAGATTTTGGACGGTGATCAGATGCCCCATCTCTTCGCGCGCAATCTGCAGAAGCCGACCTTGCAGCTTGGGCAAACCTGCATGCGCCGGCACCCGCAACGAATAAGCCGCGAACAGGTATTGCACCATCAGCGCATGTTCAATCTCGGCCGCCGCCGTCAGCAGAAAAACCGCTTCATCCCGAGGTTCCAACCGCGGCTCGTGCATCGCGTTTGTTACCTCTGTCAAGGCGGTCGCAGCAGGGTCGGCAGTGGCTATTCGACGACTGGACTGCGCGCCAGCAGGCGGAAAAAACTGTGCTCCGAAAAATCGTCTTCGCATAGCGTTACCCTCTGAAGTTCCTGCTACTGCGGCAAGCAGTAGCAGGCTGCAGACACTCACAATTAAGGTCTGAATCGGCTATAGCCCAGGTCCGGCAAAACTGACCTAAGCTTGTGGCGCGCGCACCAGTCCAGCGCCGATGTCGAGCGGGTCAAACCCTGGCTTTAAGCCATTAGTATTGGCCGATCCAATCAGGCGCGCGGTCAACAACCCACTGCTCAATTGTCCCCCGCTCTTGATCTTTTCTGCCCAAAGGGCTGCCACGCCGGCGACATGAGGCGTTGCCATGCTGGTGCCGGACATCGTGACGAAACCGCCGCCGGGCTTTGCGGATTCTATTGCGACTCCCGGTCCCGCGACGTTGGCGAAAGTATTCGAGAAGCTGGGGACGGCAAGACCGCCGCTGGCCTGGCCGAGAGCGGCGACGGAGATGAAGCCTTCGGAGACAGCCGGCGGACTGACGGCGATTTCAAAGTTCGGTCTGTCGCTTTCATTGCCGGCGGCGGCGATGAGGACGACCGATCTTGAGAACAGTCCCTGAGCGCGGATCAGGGACGCCAGGCGTTCGAATAACTGCACGTTTTGCCTGTAGCCTTCCAGCGCGCGCGAAACCGCTGGCTCCGGGCGCAGGCCTGAGTCCTGCAACCTCTTCACAAAGCCGGGGAAGTCAATGCCCAGCGACATTGAAATCACATTCGCGCCGTTATCAACCGCCCACTGCACGGCGCTTGCGATCTGGTCGCTCCCGCCGGATTGTTCGCCGAGGACCTTGCCGATAAGAGCCTTTTTCACTCCCGGCGCGACTCCTATTCGCTTGCCGCCCGTGGTTCTTCCGAAAATTGTGCCGGCGCAGTGCGTGCCATGACCGTGCTGGTCGCCATCGCCCTCGCCTGTGAAGTCCTGCTGGACGATTTCCACGCCCGCGAAGGCCGGATGTGTTGCGTCAATGCCCGTGTCAAGCACGGCGACGACAATTCCATCGCCGGTGAAGGGCGAGGTGTCGGCTCCCACGGCGCTGACGCCCCACGCCGTTCCGGCGGCGGCAGGCAGCGCTGCGTCCGAAACTTCGACCGGAGCAATCAGCCGCATCGGGATAACCGGGGCAATCGCCAAAACATCCCCTTTGCTGGTCAGCTCCGGAATTTTGCTTCGCTCGATTTCATCAATTTCAATCACTGGCGCGGCGGTGACTGCTGCCACTCCCGAGAGCGGTCCGAGAAAAGGATCGGCTGTGCTGGGACGCAGGTTGCGTAAAATGATGTGTTTTTCTTTCATCTGTTTTCCATCCTTTATGGTGTTTGCAATAAGGTTGAAATCGGTATTACTCCATCGGAGTAATGTGACGCATCGTTCTGAGGTCGCGCAGCGACCAGCGGCGAAAGGCCCACGGCTGGCCATTGTTGGCAAGGGGCTGGTATAAAGCCGCGGAATTTTCGCCCGCCTCGCGCGCCTCCTGGAATGAATGAGACCCAATCATGGTGGTTTCCAAATAGCGCCATTCATTACTGCCGCTCCACGTCTCCCAGGCAAGGAAGGCATGCTGCGGAATCACGACCAACGCCGGATTGAGCGAGGCGGCTTCGAGCAGGCTGGCCAAAAGCACTGTTCCGTCAATGCAGTTGGCTTGTTTGTCGGCGAGACTTTCGCGCGGCAGACGCACGCGCTGATTGGCCGCTCCGTCTTCGGGACTAAAAGCGATTACCGAATTGACGTAAGTGATGTTGGCCTCTGTTTTGAGGGCGTTGAAGATCGCTTCCACCTGCGGCTCCACGCCATCCTTTTCCCCCTGGTAACCAAGCAGGCGTTTCTCTTTATGCAACCCCGCCGCCTTGCGCAGGAACGCCATCAGGCTTGGTTCGTTGGGCGTGACGAACGCACCCAGATAGTGGGTCATGTCCTGCCATTCGCCTGTCTTGGGATCGCGCACGGCAATCGGCACGGTAGTCCGCGCCAGCAGCCAGATTGGCTTTGTCTGTTCCACTTCCAGCTTTCCATCCAAATCCTCGACCGTTACGTTCAGCGTGGCCCGCGTCAACTCCGTCACCTGCCGCGCCCGATCAGGAAAGAGCGTCGGGAGATGCTTAAATTCGTAATCTTTCTTCTTCTCTATTTCAAAAGTCTGGGTCGAGCGCGCCGAGTAGCCTTCTATGTGAGAACTGACACGAACGCGGCGGGTCTCGTTGCTCTTGTTATGCACCACGCAACTGACTAGCGGCGTTTCCAAAGGGTCTAGAAGATGGCTGATAGACGTGGGCAGCGGGGTCATTCTAAGGTGAATCTGAGTTTCCAGACCCGTGGTCGCCGCGCCCAGCAACTGAGTCGTCTTCCTCGTGTCAAGAATCAGGCTGTCCGCAGTGGACTTTGGCAGAGGATTTGCCGGGGGCTGTTCTGACTGATTCTTCTGCCGCTCCTGCAATTCCAGTTCAAGCTCGAAGAAGGTCTTTTCCGCCTCTTTCAGTTCTTCAGCCACCGCGCCCGGCAAAGCCGAACCAACGGATTGCTCAGGCTTGTCGTGGAACTCCCGCCGCAGACGCGCGGCGTTGACTCGCGCCTCGTAAACTCGCCGCCGCAAATCGTTGAGGTTGTCAGCGGCATTTTCCTCACTGTTCAGGGCGCCGCCGCCGGCTCCCGGCGCGCTCGATGCCCCTGTCAAATTGGTCAAATCGTTAGCCATCATTTTCTCCTCAGAGAATGTCCGACAAGCTGCCAGCTTGTCGGACATTCGGCAACGCCGTTTTCATTGTTTAGTGCGTCGCTCGCGTCATGAACGACTCCGCAGCCAAACAGCGTCCGAACACTCGCTAGGGAACAACCTGGAACGTGTTGGTTGGCAGACCATAAAGAGAGTAAAACAGGTAAGAGAGGTCTGGCTTGTTCGCCTGTCCGGGTATGTCTCGAGCGTGAAAGTTTGACTTCGTTTTCCAAAGCGCCGTCCCGATGGCGCAACTTCCCTGTCCGCCAAGCCCAAGCAGGTTCTGATAAAAGATGCGGGCGAAATCAATCGCCACATTCTTCGTGATGGGTGCGAAGGTGCCCACGAAATTGAGCGCCCCTTTGGTGAAGAAAAGCCTGCCGAATCCCGGGCTAAGTTTCTGGCCGTTGCCGTTCGCATTGCCTGAGGACAGCGATGCGCAGGCGTTGCCGAAAACGAGCGGTGAGCGCAGAACCAGGTTTTTAACAACCCTTTCGGTAATGTGATACGAGATGGGTGAAGGGGTATCGTGATCGAGCGTCCAGACGAACTCCCCTTCGTCGTTCTTGATCCCGCCGTGACAGGTTATGTGCAGGATGTCGGCGTCGCGCGCTCTGACAAAGTAATCCACGTCCGGGTAATCGCCGCTGCTGGCCGGGCCGCTGCCAGCCGGGGGCCTGGAGTTCACTCCCGCCAGTTTTTCGAAGGTTCCTTGCCACAATTGCTCCTGCGGATTTTCAAGCACGGCTCGTCCCAGAAGGCTGTAAATATTGCGCACCGGATACGGCTGCTGAATGTTGACATTGACATTAGTCGAGATGATGGGCAGCCGCGCGATCCGCCATTTCAAACCGAGATAATTGTCGCCGTCATGCAACATCTCCCAGGGCACCCAATCGCTCTGCTCGTGCAGATGGATGAGCAGGGTTGGCACACTGTCGTCGGCGATTGGAGTTTGCGGATTTTTGGTGCGCAGTTCGTCCTGAACTTCCTGCGGCAGCAAGGTCGCGAAGAGTTCTGTAAACATCGAACTGATCCCGTTGTGGCGCGCCGAATGGAGGACGCCGGCCTCGACGTCACTCATAATGTCGCCCAGTTCCCTCTCAATCCCTCTCTTTTTCTCGCTCATTTTTATCTCATTGCGCAGGCTCGTAGGAGACGACGTGAAGCGCCACAAACCGTCTCTTTCGATCAGGATTTGAGGAGGAGCGTCGTTCATCCCTCCCTGAGGTAAAACCATGAGACATACTTTGTCGGAGTTAGACATCAGATCAACTCCCTTCCCGCCAAGCTAGGCGCAAGGGCGGCCAGCCGCCGCACGTTTTCCGGCTTCACCGCGTCCGGCCCAAATTCAACGCAAAGCCGCTCAACCAACACCGTAACCGCCCCGATAGCCGTGCCCAGAATGTAATGGTTTGGCTTGTCGCGCTCGCATTCATCCTTGATGATCTGAACCTGGCTCTTGAGAAACTCGATTGTGGAATCTTCCAGTGAAGGCCGGCTGGTGGTGCCCGGGGCAAAGGATTCGGGCGGGAATATCTGTGCTTTCATTACGTCCTGCATGAGCGCGTCCAGGGTCTGAATAATGCCCTGACGGCTGCTGGCCAGCCCCCGAACTCTGTCTTCCATCTCGGCGATCTGCTGCTTCTGATAAGCAGCCTGCGTCCTCACGCTGACCGGCACGTCGCCCGGCACGGCAGTTTGTTCAAGGCTGAAAAGCACGGCCTGGCTGCGGCGGATGTTGCCTCGCAACTCCTCAATCAGGTTCAACTCTTCAGGCGGCACGATAACTACTGCTTCGGCTGGCGCAGCGTCTGGCGCATCGGAGCCTCCGGCCACATCCGCGTCAGGCAAATCCGTGCCTTCCGAAGCCTCCTCCCCTGAGACGCCTCCGAAGCTGAAACTTTCTTCCCGGACTTCCGCAGGCTCCGCCCACTGCGATTCCACGCCCGACTCACGCCACCTTCTTCCCTTGCCCTCTGCGTCGGCGTAACTCGGAAATTCAAAAGCTGGGCGGCGCAGAAGCCGCAACTTGAGCTGGCTGAAGAAATCTTGTGGCTTGCCGGCGGCTCCAGTTATGAAGTTCACCTGTCTGGCCCAGGATTCCACTGGCGGCGTTCCTGGTGGAACCACCGGCTGCCCTTCGCTCACCCACCAGAGCTGATTCCTGAAACTCCCTCCCTTTGTCAGCCACTCGTTGATCGGCTTGCTCTCGAAGTTATAGCCGACCATTACAATATCGCCTTCCAGCTCGCTTTTGACGTAGCGCCGCTGGCTCTTCAACGCTATGTCAATGTCCCATGGATTGATGTTGACCTGCTCCTGCGCCAAATCCCCAAACAGCTTGATGATTTGCTTGGGGTGGGCCGCCTCGTCCAGTTCCGGCTGCGTGCCATACCCGCTCTCGCCATCCAAACCGCTTTCCGCCATCCCTACGCTGGTCACCTGATAGTCATAACCCACCTGCAAGCCCGCGATGTTGAGCGCCTGCTCAAGCAGCGTATCAATGTTTGTCGTCAGTGTGCGCTCGAAGAAATTGCCCTTGATCAGCAGCGCGAGGTCTTGGTAGAACAAGGGCACCGGCACGTTGGCATAGAGCCTGAGCAGTAACCGGTAAATTTTGCCGCTCGCCTTTTCCTTTAGCTTATCAACCAAATTGTAGAAATGTTTGAGCAGGTCTTCGCCCGCGATGGAGGCGGTAAAATCAACGCCGCTTCTCACCAAAGGGTAATAAGCCGCCAGCTTTTCATCTTTAGCCACCAAATCGAGAATCAGGCGCGCGACCTGTTCCTTGTCAGGCACGCCGGCTGCCGTCGCGCAGGCCGGCCCACACCGGCTTGTTCGTCCAGGCTCACCAGCCAGGCGGCGAGCTTGGTGTAGGGGATGTCTTCCAGATAGAGCGACAGCGCGCGCGCGCCGACCGGCGCCATCTTGCGCGCGTGGGGTTGAACGTCGGCGGCCTTGGCGCTGGCGGTCACCACCGCGAGCAGCGACGCGTTGGGCGCGAGGCGCGCGCGGGACGGCGCCTGGCCGCCCAGCG
>CAZXHW010000414.1:0-7201 GCA_964639915.1 uncultured Heliomicrobium sp. | reverse complement strand
GGGTGTTGATGTCGGGCAGCGGTTCGACGATTTTTGCGATCTTTGACAGCAGCGAGGCGCGAAACGACGCGCAAAGCGAATTGAGTCAGTATGGCTGGTGGTGCGCTCCTGCACGCACGCTGAGCCGTGATGAATATCAAAAGATTTACAGACAAGCGTTGGCTGAGGTTCAAGCTTGAGCTTACTGGTGGATTGTTTTCCCTGGAAAAGCTCGCCGCCCGCCGACGAAAATCCGGTGCAGACATCGTGGGAGTTCTCGCAGGGATTTCTTGCGTGACTCAATTCGCAATCATAAAATCGCAACTACAAGTTTGTTGGGGAGTCGCCAAGTGGTAAGGCAGCGGCCTTTGGAGCCGCCATCCGTAGGTTCGAATCCTACCTCCCCAGCCACATATTCAGTGATGAGTGCTGGGTACCGCAGTGACAAATGACAAACAATCACTCGGTATTCAGCACTCATCGCTATTTATAGGGAGTCGTGAAAAGCCTGCAAATCTTTTCTGGCAATGCGCATCGCTCGCTGGCCGAAGAAATCTGTCAGTATTTGGGAATTGAGCTTGGCCGCGCCAATACAACGCGGTTTCCGGACGGAGAGTTCAATTTTCAGATTCTTGAAAATGTTCGCGGTGGCGATGTGTTTATTGTGCAATCAACCTGTCCGCCGGTTGATGCGCATTTGATGGAACTGCTGATTATGATTGACGCGTTTCGACGTTCATCAGCAGATCGAATCACAGCAGTGATTCCTTATTACGGGTACGCGCGCGGCGACAAAAAAGACAGGCCGCGAATTCCGATTTCGGCTCGGCTGGTAGCCAATTTGATTACCACTGCCGGAGCCAATCGGGTGCTGACGGTGGATTTGCACGCGCCGCAGATTCAAGGCTTCTTTGATATTCCAGTGGATCATCTGTTTGCCGCGCCGGTGATGATTGATTATTTCGCGGCCAAACCGATTGAAGAATTGGTTGTGGTTGCGCCTGATCCGGGAGGAGCCGAGCGCGCCAGGGCGTATGCCAAACGGCTGGATGCCGATTTCGCCATCGTTGATAAACGGCGAGACAAATCGCAGCCTGGGCATTCGGAAGCGGAAGTGATGCACGTGGTCGGAAACGTCGAAGGTCGTAATGTTCTGATTGTTGACGACATGGTTGATACCGCCGGAACGCTGACCAAAGTTGCAGAGGCGCTGCACAAAAAAGGCGCCCAGAGAATTTTGACAACCTGTGTTCACGCAGTGCTTTCGGGAAACGCGGTTGACCGAATCTGCAATTCGCCGCTGGAAAAGGTTGTGACGACCAATTCCATGCCGGCGAAAGAAGAATGCTTGCCGCCAAGGTTTGAGTATTTAAGCATCGCGCCTTTGTTGGCTGAAGCGATCAAGTCCATTCACGAAGAAAGTTCTGTCAGCAGGTTGTTCATTTGACGATTGAGATTTGAATTCATCCATTCGAATTCATCAAAAGGGAGAGTTATGAGTTTAGATAACAATATTTCACTGACTGCCGAAACCCGAACCGAATTCGGCAAAAATGTGTCGCGCCGTTTGCGAGCCGCCGGGCTGGTTCCTGTTACGGTTTATGGCGGAGGAAGCAGCGAAGCGACCAGCGCGACTGTCACCAAACGCGAATTTTCGGCGTTGATTCGCCACCACGGACGCAACGTGATTTTCACGCTCAATGTGGGAAGCAAAGCGACTCCAGTCAAAATCTCCGATGTGCAGATTGATCCGATCAAAGGGTTTCTGGTTCACGCCGATCTGATGGAAATTTCGATGACCGAAAAATCCAAATTTGACGTGAAGATCAAGATTGTCGGTGAAGCCGACGGGGTCAGAAATTTTGGCGGCATTCTTGACGTTCCCAATCACACGCTGGAAATTCGCTGCCTGCCAAACGACCTGCCTGCAGTGATTGAAGTTGATGTGACGAATTTGGGGCTTGGGGATCATATCAGCGTCAAGGATTTGAAGCTTGGTGACAAGGTTGATTTGATTGATGACCCCAACAAGGTTTTGGCCACGGTTGTTGCTGCAAAAGCTGAAGAACCTGCTGAAGGCGCCGCTGACGCTGCCGCTGAGCCGGAAGTGCTGAAGAAGGGCAAGGCGGAAGAGAAATAGTGCTGGCGGATTCGTGATTGATAACGATCAATTCGAATTCCGTAGCCTGAGTTCCGCAAGTGTATGTGGTTGATCGTCGGTTTAGGGAATCCCGGCTCGCAATACGAATGGACGCGCCACAATTGCGGGTTTCTGGTCATTGATGAATTGGCGCGGCGGGCTGGGCGTGACGTGCGAACGCCGGAATGCCAGTCGTTGACAACACGAGCGATCATCAGCGGTCAACAGACAATCCTGGTCAAACCGCAAACGTTCATGAACTTGAGCGGTTCCGCTGTTGCAGCCCTGAAGCAAAAGTATGAAATTGCTGCTGCAAATGTGCTGGTGATCAGTGACGATCTGGCGTTGCCGTTCGGTAAAATTCGCGTTCGACCGAAAGGAAGCGCCGGGGGCCAGAACGGATTGAAATCTGTGATTGCCAAGCTCGGAACGCAGGAATTTCCCAGAGTTCGGCTGGGCATTGCGCCGGAATCGCATCCGGTTTCAAATGCCTCAGAATTTGTTCTTTCGGACTTTCCGAAAAAGGATCGAGAAGCGCTGGCCGAAATGGTGGCGCTGGCGGCTGACGCCGTTGAAGGTATTTTGACAAACGGCATTGCTGAAGCGATGTCGAAATATAACTGAGGGTAAAGATTTGATTTTTGATTTTTGATTTTTGATTTTTGATTCGTAGGAATCAAATTCAAAATCTAAAATTCAAAATTAGGCCTTCTGCCCCTCCTTGCCTGCTGGCTTTGGACCAACAGGCTTTATCATCCACAAGGAGGATTGAATTGAGAACTTACGAAGTAATATTTATCGCTTCGCCGAATACCACCGACGAAGAGGTTAACAAGCTAACCACCCAAATCGAACACGCCGCTACAGAGCGCGGTGGAAAAATCGTCAAGATTGATCCTTGGGGCCGCCGCAAACTCGCTTATACAATTGGAAAATTCGACGACGGCATTTATACGCTGATTCACATTGAAGGAAGCGGACAGGAAATTGCTGAAATCGAACGTCGTTTACGCGTAACGGATTTTGTTATTCGTTACATGTCTGTGCGTACAGATGAAGATTTGAAGCGCGCAGCCAAGATGAAAGCCAAACGAAGAGTTCTTGCTTCCCCTTCGACTGTCGTAGAAGACGACGACGATTTCGATCTCGACGACGACGCGGAGTAGTAGGCGTGAAATTTTTTTTGCGCAGCCAGGATGCTGGCAGTGTGAATCAGAAAATTGCGGCTAACATCTAGAGCCGGTTACGATTTGGAGAAAAGTTATGGCTGATATGGAAAATAACGATAGAGATAGAAACGATAGAAATGACAGAGAAAGAAATGGCAATTCGGGGCGTGGTCGCCCGTCGCGCCGCCGCCGCGTGTCGCGTTTGACAGCGGAGCGGATTGATTACATTGACTACAAAGATATGAAACTGCTGCAGTCGTTCATCGCTGAAAACGGCAAGATTTTGCCGCGCAGGTTGACCGGCGTCAGCGCTTGGCAGCAACGCAAACTGACTGAGGCCATCAAGCGCGCACGCAACATCGCGCTGCTGCCTTACACAAAATACTAAATTGTTTGTAGTGCCGCCTTCAGGCGGTTCCGACTTCAGCCGGCACTACTAACTAAGGAGTTAAAGCTATGCCATTGATGGAATTATTACTGAAAGAAGATGTCGAAAAGCTTGGCGTGCGCGGAGAATTGGTCAAGGTTCGTCCGGGATACGGGCGCAATTACTTGTTGCCGCGCGGGTTTGCCATTCAGGCCACGCCGGGAAACGTCAAACAGATCCAGATGCAGCGCAATGCATTGTTGAAGAAGGAAGCCATGGAGCGTGAAGGCGCTTTGCAGCAGTCTGAGCTGGTTAAAGGCTTGACGCTGGAATTCGCTCGCAAAGTCGGCGAACACGGAATGCTTTACGGTTCCGTTACCTCCATGGATATTGCCGAAGCCTTTGCTGCGAAAGGTTATGAAATTGACCGTCGCAAAATCCAGCTCAAAGATCCGATCAAAGAGCCGGGGGAATTTGAAGTTCCGGTCAAATTGCACCGTGAAGTCACGACCAACGTCAAAGTCGTGGTCAAAAATGAAGAAGAAGCTGCCGCTTAACGGCTTACCGCTTCGACACCCACATTGACAAGGCAGGGGCGCATCTAAACTTGCGTCCCTGTTGTTATTTTCACTGCCTGATTCTTTGGAATTGCAGCTTGCATCCAAAGACTGTCGCCGCCGGTACCGCCTAACCGGAGACAAAACCATCAACTCAGCAAACAATTCGACAAGGAGATTTCACATGTCCAAAGGCAAATCAAAAAAGAAACATGGTGCCGCGACGCCTGATGTTGAAAGAACGCAACCTTCAAACGGCGGAATAGCGGCGGAAACCACAGGCCGTTATCTGGTTTTGATGCGCGAAGGAACCGCCAAAGCAAATGTTGAGGCGCTGAAAAACGTTGCCGGGGTGAAGGCTGCAAGTTCTTTCGATTTCAAAAAAGGCGCAGTGAACATGGACACGCTGGGCGGGGCGCAGGCTGTAGTGTTTGAATCTTTGGGCGTGGCTGTAATGGATGCTCCGCCGGATCAAACCGAAGCAGTCAGCTTTGCCATCAGCGGCGACAATCCTATTTTGGCCATCGAACCGGAAAGAATCGTTTACGCGGTTGCCAACGCTTCAACAGATTATCTGCGCGGCTATCGTGACGCTGTGAATCAGTTGACAGATAAAATCCTGGGTCAGGCCCCAGCCGAAGTCGAACTCAGCGTGGCGGGAATAGATCAATCCAAACTGACGTATGGATTGCAACTGACCAACGCCAGTATTTCTCGGTTTACGGGAAAAGGCATTCGGGTTGCTGTTTTGGATACCGGCATGGACGTTGGCCATCCCGATTTTGCCGGTCGCAAAATCACTACCCAATCGTTCATTGCCAACGAAACCATTGATGATGTTCACGGTCATGGGACGCATTGCATTGGGACTTCCTGCGGATCGCTGAAACCGAAAAAAATGCCTCGGTACGGCGTGGCGTATGAAGCGGAAATCTTTGCCGGAAAAGTGCTCAGCAATCGTGGCTTTGGCTCTGACGGTGGCATCCTGGCGGGCATTGACTGGGCGCTTACAAATGGCTGCGCGGTGATTTCCATGTCGCTTAGCGCGCCTGTTGGCCCGGGGGAAAGTTTTTCGCAGATTTACGAAAATGTCGGGATACGGGCCATGAATGCCGGGGCTTTGATTGTTGCCGCAGCGGGCAACGACAGCCGCCGTTCAGGATTTATTGCGCCTGTCGGCCACCCCGCCAACTGTCCCTCAATTTTGGCCGTTGCTGCGATAGACAAAAAATTCAAAATTGCTTCGTTTTCAAATGGCGGCATCAATCCTAACGGCGGAGGCATAGACATCGCTGCGCCGGGAGTAGATGTTCGATCTTCAGTGCCGCGCACTAAGCTTTACAAAGAAATGAGCGGAACCAGCATGGCCACGCCGCATGTCGCAGGCATTGCAGCACTGTATGCCGAATCCGATCCGGCGTTGAGGGGGCAGGCGTTGTGGATGGCCTTGGTTTCTCGCACGAGGCGGCTTGACCTGCCCTCGCGCGATGTGGGCATGGGATTGGTTCAGGCTCCCTGAGCCGTTACAATCCAAATCAAGAGGTAAGGCAATGAGCAAAATAAATCTGACTGTTTCAGTCGCTGACAATCATCTGAAAGACTTTTCCGACGTTGTTGCTCGTTGCCGCAAAGCCGGAATGAGCATCACGCAGGAAATGAAGTCCATTGGCGTAATTTCCGGCTCGATTGACGAATCGGCGCTGGAAAAACTCAGCCAGTTAAAAGGTGTGTCGCACGTAGAGCCTGAGCGCTCGTTCCAAATCGCGCCGCCAGACAGTGACGTGCAATAAATGGAAAATCGTAAACAAAGGAATTCGGAAAGCATGGCGGGAAGCGGTTCGGGGGGAGATTACACGCTGGAAAAATCCCTGCCCAGCAATGTTGACGCTGAGCGGATGATCCTCGGCGTCATTTTGCTGGACAACATGACGATCAACCAGGCCGTGGAGCATCTGAAGGCCGACGATTTCTTCCTGCCATCGCACCGCCGCATCTTTGACAAGATGGTCAAGCTTTACGAACAAGGAGGCGGGATTGACCCGCTAACCTTGCAGGAAGAACTGCGTAAAGCAGGAGAGCTTGATCAGGTTGGTGGGCCTGCATATATCGCTTCGCTGTTTGACGGTGTGCCGCGATTTTCCAACATTGCTAGCTACGTCAAGATTGTCAAAGGCAAGGGAATGTTGCGCAAACTGATTGGCGCAGGCAATCAAGTGATGCAGATGGCGTTTGACGACGAAGAAGAGCCGGAACAAGTTCTTGATCGAGCCGAGCAACTGATCCTTTCCATTGCCGAAGATCGTATCAAACAAGGTTTTGTTCACATCGGAGACGTCGCTGAAAAACAACTCCAAAACATCGAAGAAATCGCCGCGCATCAGCAACTGGTAACAGGCATCGCCACAGGCTTTACTGACTTGGACTACATGACTTCAGGTTTGCAGCGAGGCGACCTGATCATCGTTGCGGCTCGTCCGAGCATGGGAAAGTGTTTGACGGCGGATGACGGAATCCTGCTGGATAGTGGTGAGGTTGCGACGATTGAAGAAATTTACCGTCGCCATCATGCAGAATTACTGACACTGGGCGACGACTTCAAACTCAAACGGACATCGCCGAGCGCTTTTGTTGATGATGGGATGAAGCCGGTTTACCGCGTTACGACGCGGCTTGGGCGTCAGATTGATTCAACATTGCCGCATCCATACCTGACCTTGAATGGATGGCGACGTTTGGACGAGTTGAAAGCTGGAGATCGAATTGCAGTCCCACGTCAGTTGCCGGTTTTCGGTTCGGAACATTTGCCGGAAGGTCAAATCAAAGCGCTGGCTTATCTGATTGGAGATGGCAATCTGACGAATGCCAATCCTTCGTTCGCCAATTCCAACCCCCGGTTGCAGCAGGATTTTATTGAATGCTTACGGGATTTTCGCGGTCTGAAAATCAGGCAGGTCAATGATGGAAAACGCACACCAGCGTTTTATGTTGC
>CAZXHW010000413.1:0-7224 GCA_964639915.1 uncultured Heliomicrobium sp. | reverse complement strand
GTCATCGCTAACAGCACCTGGGCTGCGCGCAAGGGCCGCGAGAAGCTGAAAGTCGAATGGGACGGCGGGGAAAACGCCACTTACGATTCAGCGAAGTACAAACAACAGTTGCTGGAAACGGTTCGGAAGCCGCAGAAAGCTGCGCGCAACATTGGTGATGTAGACGCCGAATTTGCCAAAGGCGGCAAAACGCACGAAGCCGAATACTATGTGCCGCATTTGTCGCACGCGCCGATGGAAACTCCTGTTGCTGTCGCCGATTTCAAAGATGGTAAAGTCGTCATTCATACCGCGACGCAAAATCCGCAAGCCGTGCAGGACACCGTCGCAGCGGCACTGGGCATAGACAAGAAAAACGTCGAATGCCACGTCACGCTGCTGGGCGGAGGCTTCGGTCGTAAATCCAAACCGGATTACGTTGCCGAAGCGGCGCTGCTATCGAAACAAGTCGGCAAACCTGTCAAAGTCACCTGGAGCCGCGAAGACGACATCAAGTTCGATTATTACCACGCGGTTGCCGCGATGTATTTGAAAGCGCGCGTGGACGACAAAGGCCGTCCGACGGCTTGGTTGCAACGCAGCGCGTTTCCTTCGATTGGCGCGATGTTCAGCCCTGCGGCAAACACAGGGCAGGGATTTGAACTTGGAATGGGCTGGACCAACCTGCCATTCGATATTCCAAACCATCGCGCGGAAAACGGCCCCGCCAAAGCGCACGTTCGCATCGGCTGGCTGCGTTCTGTGGCGAACATTTACCACGCGTTTGGCGTGCATTCGTTCGCCGACGAACTGGCTGCCCTGGCCAATCGTGATCGCGTCGAATACCTGCTGGATTTGTTGGGTGCCAATCGCAAGGTAAACATCGGCGCAAGTGGCCCGATGGCGGAAAAATTCCCGCTCGACACCGAACGGTTGCGTCGCGTGATTGATTTGGTGGCGGAAAAATCCGGCTGGGGGAAATATAAAGCGACCAAAGGCCGCGCGCTTGGTATTGCGGCGCATTGGAGCTTTTACAGCTACATCGCCGCTGTCGTCGAAGTTGAAGTGGACGACAAGGGCAAGCTCCGCATCCCGACCGTTCACATGGCTGCTGACGTTGGCAGAGTCATTAGCCCGGATCGCGTTCGTTCACAGCTTGAAGGCGCTTCAACGTTTGGCGCAGGTATCGCCATGATGAGCGAAATTACGGCCAAAGACGGAGCCATCGTGCAATCGAACTTCCACGATTATCTGGTTCCGCGCATACAGGAATCGCCTGTGATGACGCATGTGCATTTGGTGGACAGCGAAGCAGCGCCAGCAGGCGTAGGCGAACCTGGCGTTCCGCCGATGCTTCCCGCGCTGACCAACGCGATTTTTGCGGCAACGGGCAAACGCATTCGCGAACTGCCGAGCCGCAAACAACTGGCGGCGTAAATGCAGATAGTCCCGCCTTCAGGTGGAATGGATTTCACCAGCAAGGCCTTCCATCTGAAGGCGGGACTACAAACACTCAGGAAAATTGCTAACTCACTTTCAGGAGGCAACTCATGCCTAACATATTCAAAAATGCTCGGTTTATCGTCGCGTGCTGCTTTGCTGTATTGATCGCTGTCGCAGGCTTCGGTATCGAATCGCGTTCGCAACAGCAACAGCCCGGCGACCGACTGGCTCAGTTCAAGCAGCGGTCCATAGCTTCCGAAAAGGCTGGCTTGGCTGAACCGTTCAAAGGTGTGACGACCGACGGCAACGTGATGTCCGGTCTTTTTGGGATCAAATCCACAGGGGTTTCAACCGCGCCGGTTCGCAAAGCAGCGGATACGTTTCTGGCCGCGCTGACGCCGGAACAACGCACGAAAACTTTGTTCACGGTGGATGACGACGAATGGCGCAAATGGATGAACCAGCATTTTTACGTTCGCCAAGGAACGGGTTTCATTGATATGACCGACGCGCAGCGGCAAGCGGCGCTTGGATTGATGCGCGCCGCGCTCAGCGCCAAAGGCTTGAAACTGTCCCAAGACATCATGAAGCTCAACCACACGCTGGGCGAATTGAACAACAATGATTTTGATCAATATGGCGAAGGCCGGTATTACTTCACGGTGATGGGCAAGCCTTCGGACAAAGAGCCGTGGGGATGGCAACTGGACGGGCATCATCTGATTATCAATTACTTCGTGTTGGGCGATCAGGTGGTGATGTCTCCGGCGTTCTGGGGATCAGAACCGGTCACAGCGACTTCCGGCAAATTCAAAGGCACGACGATTTTGCAGGATGAACAAAACAAAGGTCTGGCAATGATCAATGCTCTGACCGAAGACCAGCGCAAGAAAGCGATCTTGTCGGTTTCCAAGACCAAAAATCAAAACGTCGGCGAAGCGTTCAAAGACAACGTCGTTTTGGATTACAAAGGCATTCGCGGCTCAGAGTTGAATGGGAAGCAGAAGGAGCAGTTGCTGGACCTAGTGAACCAATACGTCAGCAACCAGAGTGAAGGTCACGCCAAGGTGAAAATGACCGAGGTGAAAAAGCATCTGAATAACACCTGGTTTTCCTGGGTGGGCGAGACAGGGAAAGACAGCGTATTTTATTACCGAATCCAAAGTCCTGTGATTCTGATCGAATTCGATCATCAGACTCCGGCAAATCTGCGCCATTTGTCAGACCCTAGCAAACCGAATCACGAACACATCCATACCGTTGTGCGGACACCGAACGGGAATGATTACGGCAAGGACTTGCTGCGCCAGCATTATCAGCAGCATCCGCACGCACAGAGCAACTAACCAATGCGGAGCGATCTCATCGAGATCGCTCCCATCGTTACCTTTTCCGCAAAGAAGCTCACCCGCTCGTTTTCCTGACAAGCCAGCACGTACAGCACCGGCAGAAAGTGTTCATCCGAAGGAACCGCCAGCCGAGCGATTTCTCCAAGCTGATCGAAGTTGATGATCGTTTCGTGGTCGCCAGCCAGAATCGCTTGTTTGATTTGTTCGTCGAACTCTACAGCCCAGTCGTACGCTTCATCCCGCCAGGCAATCATTTGTAAGTTATGGACGATGTTGCCGCTGCCGATAATCAGCACACCTTGGCGGCGAAGCGCGCGCAGTTCTTTGCCAAGTTCGTAATGAAACTCCGGCGCTTTGTTTTGATCCAGGCTGAACTGAACGACCGGTATGTCCGCAGCCGGGAACATTCGGCAGAGAACCGACCACGCGCCGTGATCCAAGCCCCACTTTTGATCCAGTCCGACTGATGTCGAGCGAACCGATTGTTGAATCCACTGAGCGAGTTCCGGCGACCCGGGTGCGGGATAGCTGACGTCAAACAAGGCTTGCGGAAAGCCGAAAAAATCGTGAATTGTTTTTGGCTGTTCCATTGCGGTGACGGCCGTGCCAGCCGTTTGCCAGTGTGCAGAGATGCACAGAATGGCTTTGGGTTTTGGGATTAAGCTTGCGGCTTCCGCCCAGGCTCGGGTGAATTCGTTGTCTTCAATGGCATTCATCGGACTTCCGTGGCCAATGAAGAATGCAGGCATCAATGCGGGCGTTTTGGAGTCTGTCGAATTCGGTTCTGTAGAAATCAAAGTATGCCTTTCTTTTGGCGATGGAAGAGTTCCGCTGGGCCTTTGTTAGAATTCAAATTTCTGACTAAATCAGAACACAAAACTTTTGGACAGGATGGACAAGATTTTTCAGGATGAACAACGCCTGCTATTCATCCTTTTTGGGTCAATCCTGAACCATCGTGTAAATCCTGTCGAAAAAGAGTGTCTCAATGTTTTGTGCTTTGATTTAGGAGTTCGCGCTAACGAGAATCTGGACAGGTTGGAAAACCTGCCCTACGTTTACCGGAAAACCGACTTAGTATTGAGCCGTCACAGCGCGAAATGCAGCCACGGCTTGTTCATATTCCATCTGCATTTCGATCAACTTGATGCGCGCTTCGGCGGAAGCGCGTTCGCGCTGGTTCACCAAAAACAACGTGCTATCACCCAGGGCGAACTTGGCGCGCTCTCCTTGTTCCAGTTGCTGGGCCAGATTCACTTCCTGTAAAGCGACCAGATACAGGTTGTACGCCGTATTGATCGCCGACACGGTATCCAGCACTTCGGTGATAATGCGCTGGCGTTCACTGGTCAAATCCAAATCCAGTTTTTGCAGTTTCAAATTTGCCGCTGCAATTCGACCATCCGCCGTGCGTTGGCGCAATGGCAAGGTGAAACTGACGCCTGCTTTGACGGTGTTGCCGATGCCGCCAGCGCCGATGTCGCGTCCCGGACTAAAAGCCAGATCAAGCGCAGGCAAACGTTGGTTTTTGCCCAAATCCAAATCTACTTGTGCAATCTGGCGATTGATGACGATGGCCTTCAGTTCCGGTCTACGTTCGGCGGCCATACGCGTTCCGACTTCAATCTTGTCCCGGTCATAGTTGACCGGCGAAGCCGTGGTGCGCGGCGCGTTGGCTTCCTGTGGAACCGGCGCGGGCAATCCGTTCGGTGACCACAAATACAACGACAGTTTGAATGCTGCCTTTTGGAATTCGCGCTCCGCTTTGACCAGTCCGCCTTGTCGGCGCTGCACTTCCAGATCGGCTTCCGTGGCGTCAATTTGCGGCAAATCGCCTGCGGTCACGCGATCTCGCACGGCGCGCGCGCGAAATTCCGCCAGCGATAACAGATTGCGCGCAACTTCCAGTTTTTGTTTGGCGGCCACCCATTCCCAGTAAGCATTGGATGCCTTGAGCAGTAATTCCAATCGCGTCGCCTGAAATTCCGCATCCGCCAACGGTTCGCCTAAAATCGCTTGCTGTTCGGCGGCGGACTTTTCATTGATGCGCCAACCGCGCAACAACGGCAGTTTGAATTCCAGATAATACTCGCCCGCATTGCCCGTCGGCGAAAGCGGCGCTTTGACCTTGCCCAGGTTGAAGCGTGTGCCTGCACCGATTTTCAACCCGGACCGCGTCAGAAATTCCACGCCTGCGTCGGCCAGTTCCGCTGTGCCGACTTTGCCGCGTTTCAGCTTGCTGTCAAATTCGGTGTTGAACCGCAGAACGTCCGCGCCTGTCGTAAACACCGGATCGAACGCGCCTTGTTTTTCCAACCGTTTAGCCGACGCGATTTGCCGCTGCGCACCGGCTCCGCGCAATTTCGGGTGATACAGCTCCACCGTGTTCAACACTTCATCCAGCGTCAGCACGGATGCAGAGCTTGTCTGAAGCGTGTCTTGCAACGCGCCGCCAAGTTGAGGAACTGACAGAGAGAGCGATTCCAGTTCGGTTGGTCGTGTGCGCAAGGCGCGATTGATTGAGCGGGCAATCGCCGCCGAATCGCCTGGGAATTCCGAACCGGACACAGACTTTTCCTGAGCTTGCGCGGACGCGGCGGTTACGATGACCAGCAACAGCGCGCACGCCAGCGGGTTTATGATGTATTTCATTCCAGCAAGTTTTCGGTTGAAAGCGGCAAATCGAAATGTGCGCAACGCGCAATGGTTATTTTTCTTCTTTCTCATCGCCGCCTTGATCTTTTGACTTTTTACCGTCTGAAAATTCGACCTTCGGTTTTTCGCCAACGGGATTGCGTTTGACTGTTGGCGGGAAGGCGTTGAATTGCCGCCACAATTCCCATCCCAGCGAAACGGTGTCGAGCATCACCCAGCCGTTGGCTTCCGCGCCGGGACGCAAATCGCCCAGCGAAGGCCAGGAATCTTCTTTTCCGGATTTGATGGCTTCGACATCCGGTTCGACAATGATGCGAAACCGGTTTTTGCCATTGTCCACAGCATCAACCACTTTGACTTTGCCGGCAAAAGTTCCCACGGCGACCGAAGGCCAGCCGACGAACTGCACGGCGGGCCAGCCTGCAAAGTTCAATCGCACTTGCCGCCCGACCGAAACCAGCGGCGCATCGTAATCGGATAAAAACAACTCCACCGCCTGATCAGTGGTGGACGGCGCGAGCACGGCCAGTTCGTCGCCCGCTTTGACCGTTTGACCGGGACCGGCTTTCATCACGCGCACCAATTTGCCGTCGCGGGGCGCGCGAATCATGCGCTGTTCGGTTCGCCGGGTGACGTTGCCGATGTCCACTTGCAGTTTCTGCAAATCGCTGTTGCTTTTGGCGATGGTTTCGCGCACGGACGCCAGCGACGCGCGCACGTTGTTCAATTGCGCGGAGGTGTCGTTGATCAGCCGGTCTTTGTCCAGGCGGGCGACTTGCAGATCGCGCTCCGCGACGTTGACGGAAGCAACCATGCTTTCCAGACGCGTGCGCGCCATGACGATGTCCAGTTCAACCAGTTCCAGGTCGCGTTTTGAACGCAAGCCTTTTTCGTGGAGTTCCTGGATGCGTTTCAGGTTCAATTCGGCGGTGACGACGCCCTGGTTGGCTTGTTCGACATTTTGCTTCGCCACGACCAGGCGATCTTCCGCCTGGCGCACGCGTTGTTCAGCAGCAGGGATTGCCATGGTGCGCGACTTTTCCATGTCTGCCAATTGGTCGCCCAATGCCGTTTCGCGCATTTGCGACTGTTGCACGCCGGTTTGCATAAACCCCTGTTGAGAGCGCAAACGTTCGACCTGATCTTCCATCAGGAACTTGGAATCAATGTCTTCGATTTCCGCAATCACGTCTCCGGCGTTTACTGATTGGCCTTCCACGACGTTCCAGCGCAGGATCTTTCCGGGAATCTGGGCTTCGATGCTTAGCGGACGATCCATTGGCGAAAACACGATCACGCGGCCATATCCAGTGACGGATTGTTGCCAGGGAACAAACACCAAACTCAGCACCACCAGCGCCACCAATATCAGCAGGGAAATCGCAATCGGGCGAAACGCGCGCGGTGTTTTCATCAGCTCCAGGGAGCGAAGCTGAGGTTTTTCGGCCGCTGGCAACGAAGCCAGCCGCGCGTTTGTCATGGGATGTAGCATTTTCAAAGCAGCCATATCTGTTTTGTGTTCAATGGCGAAAGTCCGTCTACAGACGAATGCCTTCCTTGAGTTTTTTCGCACTGAGACGGGGAAACAGCCGGATGAATTCGCAATCTTCGCGTTGCATCAATTCCGCCGGACTTCCGGATTCGACAATTTTTCCTGCATACAGCACTAACATCCGCTGACAGACTGAAGAAACAACTCCCAGATCGTGTGTAATGAGAATTAGGCTTGTCGATTTGCTTCTTTGTTTTAATATTTCAAGAATTTGCGCTTGGACTGTGACGTCTAGAGCGGTGGTCG
>CAZXHW010000412.1:0-7233 GCA_964639915.1 uncultured Heliomicrobium sp. | reverse complement strand
TGCAGGTTCAATTCGCCAGCAATCTGCCGCTGACAGAAGTTATCACCAGCGTGAACAAGGTGCTGGCACTACGTTCGGAATCCAATCGCTTCATCACACTGTTTTCCGCCGTGCTGGATCGCGAAGGGCATTTCACTTACATCAACGCCGGTCACAACCCGCCCATTCTGGTCCGGACTTCGGGCGAAACCGAAATGCTGACGACGAAATCCGTGCTGCTGGGGGCGTTTGATTTCATCGAATACAAACCGCTGCAAACGCAGTTGAGGTCCGGCGATGTCGTAGTGATGTATACAGACGGCGTAACCGAGGCGGTCAACAACGACAATGAAATGTTCAGCGACGAACGGCTGGAAGAATTGGTCCGGCGAAGCGCAACTTTGACCGCTGAAGAGATCAAACAGCGGATCCTGAGCGAAGTCCTCATCTTCACGCGCGGCTTGCCGCAAGGCGACGACATCACATTGATCGTGCTGAAGATGAAATAGCCATCCAGACGAAAAGCTCAGTTTATTTTGGTGTTGGTTGAAGGCGAGCTTTCCCAGGGAAGCCTAGAATCTGCCGGACCAAAGTCCGCAACCCGCAAATTTAAGTCCGCCTGACGATGCATGATTCTATACTTGGCCTCGTTCGCATCCGGTTCAGGAATCCTGATCGGTGATATGTGAACCAAATATCGCACTCCCAGGCGGTTCCATCTGTCCCAATTGCCCCGTGGATCATCAAATGTTGTCGTCTTGTTACCCGTGTATAAGTGGACCAAGGCCGGGTTATGTGTGGCAATGCCGTCAGTCTTGGATACGTATTCCGCCGTCCACTTCATGACTTCTTCATTGCTGTCAAAAACTCTCATCCATCGCGGACGCTGTGACGCAACATCAGCGTTTTTTCTGACCAGGTAAGCGATATTGCCGAAAATGCTCAAGGCCAACAGAACGCCCGCGACGACTGCCGTTCCAACCCAACGTTCGCGCGGATTCGTTGCCTGAATGCTTCTGCTGTGCAGGTTCAGGGCCAACTTGCAACCCAGCAGCGCATAGAAGACCAACAGCGGTAATGAGGGCAGCAAAAACCTGTAAGGCGGAAACGGCCAGATAAGAATGATCAAGAGCGAAAACGGCAATGCGAATTCGGCAAAGGTCATTTTTTCGCGAACCACAGAAACATACCCCGCAATGATTAGCCCAAAAACTAGCAATGAAAGCAGCAGTTGAATCACTTCCCCGCGCTCTGCCAAGCCTTGATTCAGGGATGGGAAAAATGAAGGCGTGACAATTCCTCCCAGATCGCTGGAAGCAATGCTCGCCAGATTGTTCCAAAGACGAGCTGGCAGCTCAGAAAGCGAAATTCTGCCTGCATTTTCATGACCGGCAATGCGATCCCAAAACTGTTCCGTGTAGGGGCGGACAATGTAGCTATTGACTTCGGCACGCTGCTCGGGAGTCGGCGCTTTCGCGCGCGAATACAACATCCACGAACCGGACAGCAGCGCCACGCAAGCAGCAAAAACCACAGCCGATTTGAACAGGCGCTCTTTCAAAAAATAGAGCAGTGCAGCTAGGATCAACCCCGCAGCCATGGAGCGCGTCAGAAACGCCCAAGAAACAGCAGCGGCCGCCAACGCAGCATAAAGCCAGAACCGCCCGCTGTCCTTTTCAGAAACACAACGTTCCACCGCAATCAAAGCCGCCATCTGCGCCAGCGCAAAAACGCATTCCGACATCAACGAAGACGTCGCCATAAACACCAGGCCGGGACTGAATCCCACGATTGCGGCAATTAGCAGCGCCAGATAGTTTGGCAGATTCCTGTAGCGCGTGAAGTAGTAATAGCTACCCGCTCCGGCCAGCAGCATTGCCACAATGGAAACAGATTTCAGCAACCACAGGTTTTGCGGAAATTGTGATGAGATGCGAAATACCAATGACAGCAGGAACGGATATGCAGGCGGATAGAGGGGAGAAATTCCCGGCGTTGGAGAATTGATCAGCGTATATCCCTGACCTGTAGCAATCGCCTTCCCGAGCAAAACGTACCAGGCATCGTCTTGAAACATGCCGACGACTTTGTCTAGCCGCATACCATAAATCAGAAAAAAGATTGCCACGCCTGCAACGGCAGCAATCAGTAACCATTTATTCGAGCTTGTGCTTTCTTGAGCTACTCTTTTTTTGGCTTTGGGCTGGATTGTTTCTGAAGTCGTTGGTTCATTCGTCGGCGCATTCTTTTCTTGTCGTATGCTCTTCTTAGCCATGGAATTTTTGCCTGTGATAATAAAAAGTAACTGCTCAGCCCCAACGGGGCAAAATGGAATAGACCGGTGCAACGCGCCGGACAAGCAGCCAGAGAAGTTTAGAAGCCCTGAAAGGGCGAAATGCACAACCGCGTTATTTCGCCCCGATGGGGCTTGAGAAGTTATTTGATCCGCCATCCAGTGCGTTGCACTGGCCTGTCACATCTCGCCCCGTTGGGGCTGAGCAGTGATAATAAAATTTGGATTCTTCAGGTTTGCAGCCGCCTCTGCACGCACTTTCAAATCATCCTTCCGTTCCCGGATTTCCATAACCAATCAAGTTTTTGTAGTGTGCGAGGCGGGCCGCAGAAGCATCTAAAAACACTGAGGCAAAAATGTAAAGAGACTTATCCGAAGACTTTCTTTCATTCGCCAACTCGGGTTGATTATTGGCCTTTCAGGTAACGAAACCAGTATTTCCCGTAAATCAAATGTTTCGGGACCGTTCCCCAGTACCGCGAATCGCTGGAATTTCGGCGATTGTCTCCCAGAACAAAGTATTGGCCATCGGGAATCTTGACGGGTGCGGGCAGCGAATCCTGGGAAAGGAATTCGGCATTCAGGTAAGGTTCTTCAATCTGCTTCCCATTGATGATGACTTTTCCCTCCTCCATCATCAATGTTTCCCCCGGCAAGCCGACAATTCGCTTGATGTAACTTTTGGTTGTGTCCAGGGGAAATTGGAAAATGATGATTTCGCCGCGAGCGAGCTGACCGGGACTTCGTTTCATAAACACTCGGTCGCCATTCTTGAAGGTGGGCATCATTGCTTGACCTTCAATTCTAACCGGCTTTCCCCTGGCATAAACCACGATAAAACTGAGTATAAAAATCATCCCGCCCAGACCAAACAGGGCGACCAAAGCCCAGATCAAGTGTCGTAGCCGAAAGCGGGAGACGGGTTTTGCAGGTTCTTGATGTACCATAACTATTCTCAAACCAAGAAGTTAGCCAAATTGTGGACCTACTTCGGCAGTCTAACGCGGGGAAATTGATCCGGCCAGGAATTCACTGCCAAATTCAGTAATAATTTTCCCTTTGTTAATGGCTTCCCAAAGAAGTCGTTTATGGGTGTGGAAATCAATGAAAAGGAGGTCAAATGTGCCAGTTAATGCCACTCATTTAAGAGCGATTCCCGGCGGAAAGGCCGAAAACGCGTCTGACGTGTCCGGCCAGGTTTCGGCGAGAGAGCTGGAAGCGCTGTTTCGTGAACATCACGACCGCATTTTCCGGGCTGCGTACCGAATCACCGGCAGCGTGGTGGACGCAGAAGACGTGTTGCAAACAGTCTTTTTGCGGCTTTCACGCCGGAGCGTCAAAGAAACCATCAACCTGGAACCCAGTCCCGCCAGTTACCTGCATCGGGCCGCTATCAATGCCTCGCTGGATTTGATGCGCCAGCGTGGTCGAACCGATTCCATACCGATAGACGACGTCGCGTCCGTGCTTTCCGGAAATTCAAAGTTAAACCCGGAAACCCAGCGCGCATCCAACGAGCTTCGCGCCAAAGTCCGGCAGGCGATTTCAAAACTTGGCGAAAAATCCGCCGAGATGTTTGTCCTGAAATATTTTGAAGGGTTCGGCAACAACGAAATCGCCGAGCAGATGGGGACGTCGGCAATGGTTGTCGGCGTGCTGCTGCACCGCGCACGGGCCAGAGTTAAAAAGGAAATGGGAGATTTTTTGGAGGGAGGCAGAGCGTAAAGCAAGCCATAAGGAGAAGATATGAAACATACAGACAGAGAACTAAACACCATTTTTGATGACACCACGGCAGAAATCCGCAGCGAAAAGCTGGATTCCGCAGTGGTTGCCGGAGCGGCGCAGCGCGTGTGGGCTCGCATGGCGGGCGAACAGGCCGCTCTTGAAGCGGGCGTCACACCGGTTGAACACATTCGCAGTTGCGATGATTTCCGGTCGCTGATCCCAACATATTTGCAGGGCCAGCTTTCCAGCGCGCGCACGATGTTGCTGGAAGATCACACACGCGAATGCCTGCCCTGCCGCAAGGCTTTGAAAGAAGCGCGCCACGGTCGCCAATCGTCCTGGCAGCTTGATTCGCAAAAAGCCAAAGTCACCACCAGTAATCGCCGAATGGCGACAGCCAGATGGGCAATCGCAGCGGTGGCTGTGATTGGCCTGGGGCTGTTTGCATGGCCTTCAGCACAGCGGTTCATGAATTCATTCCGCACGCTGAATGCGATTGTCGAAGCCGCCAATGGCAGCGTTTATCGTGTCACGGAAACCACGACACAGGCACTGAAACCCGGTGAACAGATCAAACGTGGCGAGCGCATTCGCACAGCAAAGAATTCGGCGGCTATCGTCAAATTGGCCGACGGTTCGCGGATCGAAATGCGTGAGCGGTCAGAATTTTCCGTCACCAACGGCTCCGGCGGAACCACGATCAACCTGGATCGCGGACAAGTCATTGTCGAAGCTGCCAAACAGCGCGACGGCAAACTCTTTGTCGCCACAGACGATTCGCTGGTGTCTGTGACCGGAACGATCTTTTCGGTCAACAACGGAACCAAAGGCGCTCGCGTCTCGGTCGTAGAAGGCGAAGTCCACGTTGACCACGCTGGCAAAGACAATGTGCTGCACGCTGGCGATCAGGTCACGACTCACGAAAGCATCGAAAAGATTGCTGTCAAAGACGAAATCGCATGGAGCCGGAACTCGGCCCGTTACGTCACAATGCTGGACGAAGTGCGTTCGCAGATTGACCAGCTTGTCGCAATGCCGGGCAATCGGTATTCGACGCGCTTGCTGGATATGATGCCGGAAAACACGGTTCTTTACGTGGCCATTCCGAACATCAGCGAAACGCTGGCGCAGGCAAATCAGATTCTTCAGGAAAGTCTGTCCAAGAATCCTGAACTCAGCGAGTGGTACGCCAAAGAAGAGCGCCAGTCGCGTGGTCGCCAGGGCTTGAACCAAGCCATCGAAATGGCCCGCGAATTCGGAAGCTATTTTGGTGATGAAATCGCCATCGCCGCACAGGGCAAAGCCAATGGCGGCGAACCCGACGAACCGATCATTTTAGCCGAAGTCAAAGATGGCGCCGCATTCCGCAGCTTCCTGCAAGGCAAAGCGGCTCAATTGAACAATGGCAAAGATGGGTTGCAGATCATTGACGACCCAATGGCTGTCAGCGGCAACGGTAATGACAACGGTTTTTACGTTTGGGTTTCTCAGGACTTGGTTGTGGCTTCGCCCAGGATCGAATCGCTGAAGCGTGTTGAAACGCAAATGAAAGCGGCGGCCAAACCGTTTGCGGCCAATCCGTTCCACAAACACATCGCCAGCTTGTATCAGGACGGCGCTGGACTTGTGATTGCTGCCGACCTGGAAAAATTCATCGGCGGAGCGATCAATCGCCAACCGAAGAAACAAAAGCTGGTTGAAAACGAAAAAGACGCCAAAGACGCCGGCCGCGAAGCCGCAGTGATGGGACAACTTGGATTGCTTGATCTGCGCTACTTCGTGGTCGAACTGAAAGAAAAAGACGGCAAGCCATTCAATCGCGCTGTCGTCAGCTACAAACAAAATCAGCATGGCCTGACTTCGTGGCTGGCGGCTCCCGGACCGATGGGCGCGCTGGAATTCATCTCGCCTGACGCCAATGTTGTCGGCGCGTTCCTGGTGCAAGAACCAACCGCCGTGGTTGACGATTTGCTGAACACCCTGCAAACGGCTGACCCAGAGGCATGGCAAAAGGTGCTGGATTTCCAGACCGAACAAGGCATCAGCATCCGCAACGACATTGCGGCTCCGCTGGGCAGTGAATATGCCTTTGCGGTTGATGGCCCTGTGGTTCCGATTCCTTCATTCAAAGCCATCATTCAGGTTGACGATCAGGCGCATTTGCAAACCACGCTGGAACGCACGGTTGAAAAGGTCAATGCGGAATTGACCAGCCACGGCAAACAAGCTCTGGTTTGGAATCGTGTGCAAGTCGGTGACCGGACCTTCTATGAACTGAAATCGCCTGATGCTCCGATTGCGGCATTGAATTATGCCTACGCTTACGGGTACCTGATTGCAGCGCCGAGCCGCGCGCTGGTCGAAAACGCGATCAAGTACAAAGAATCCGGCCACACATTGCTGGGTTCGGCGAAATTCCAGGCGTCCTTGCCTGCGGACAAACAAGCGAACTTCTCGGCGATGGTTTACCAGAACGTCAGTTCGCTGGTTCAACCCGCAGCCAAGCTGCTTGGCCAGGCAGGCCCGAAAGGTGCCAGCAAAGCGGTCAAGAGCTTCCTGGGCAACAAAGCCGGTTTGGCGTATGTCTACGCGCTTGGCGACAAGATGGTGCTTTCAGTCAACAGCGAAAACGGCCCAATTGGTTTGACGCCGTCCGACCTGCTTGGCTTGCCGGGTTCAACGGGATTGGGAAGCATCTTCGGAAACCTCTTCCCATCTGACAAATCGTCTGAAGGGCATTCAGTCGAAGGAAAGGTAGAAAAGCACCTTCGAGAAGTAACCCGATAGTTCATCAGTTGAATAGCTAAGCGAAAAGCTGATTCATCACAAACAAACGATAAGTTGCCAGTTTGTCGAAGTCTTGCATAATTCGTAAATCGAGTTATGACAGATGGAGAGAAACTGGCAGCTTGTCGTATACGTGTTTTTGCACGACAGCCCTGTCAACATTGACGAAAACGACAACTTCGCTTCAACTTACGCCAATCGTTTGGAACTTCATTCGGACGGTTGGCGTAACCGTCTGTGCTCATCGAGACATCAGGAGGCTTATTTAAGATGAAATCAAAATCCATCATTGCTTTGATTTTTGTTGCCGGTTTCGGCTTTGCGCTCACCAGCGGCTGCCGCCTGAGCAACCGTTCCAAGCAGACAGAAACCAAAGCTGCGGAAGCGGCAAAGCCCGCTGAACCGCAAGCCGATCTTTCCATCAATGCAGGCGACGACACTGGATA
>CAZXHW010000411.1:0-7245 GCA_964639915.1 uncultured Heliomicrobium sp. | reverse complement strand
CGCTTGGCCGGTGGGCAGGCGATGCTCGCTGCCATACGGGAATGCGCAAGTACGATTTGATGAAACGAGCGTCACATCAGGGATTCACCAACATTGAAATTATTCCCTACGACATTATTCACCCGCGATTGCCACAATCGTTGTTGCCACAAGTACAGTCGGCCTCTTTCCTTCTGGAGCATACGTGGTTTGTTCGGGAACTTTGCGGCACGCTGTACATCTGGCTGACAAAACCAGCGGAAGAGGGAGCACAGCGCCACTTCCCCAGTCTGGCGGAGCACCGCCAACTTTATGGATCAACTTCGGTCGTCGTTCCCTGTCATAACGAGGAGATGAACATTCCACCGCTGGTCGAAGCACTCCTGGGAATGTATGGCGATTATCTGCACGAAATCATCATTGTGAATGACAACTCGACCGACCGAACGGCGGAGGTAACGAAGGCATTGGCGGAGCGGGATCCGCGCATTCGTCTGATCAATCGCACGCCGCCGGGCGGCGTCGGCCGCGCGCTCAGGGAGGGATATGCAGCGGCAACCGGTCGTTACATTTTGACCATGGACTGCGATTTCGTGCAGATCGTGCCGGAATTTCGCGATTTGTTTGATGTTGTGGCAACGGGACGAGACGGCGCAATCGGCAGCCGTTTCTCGCTGGAATCGGTGCTGATTAACTATCCCTTTCTCAAAGTTCTTTGTAATCGCGGTGCTCACGCACTGATTAAACTGCTGCTACCGGTGCGCGTGCGTGATACATCCAACAACCTGAAGCTCTATCGCGCCGAAATTTTAAAGGAGATGAAAATTGAGGAAAACCATTTTGCAGCCAATATGGAAACGGGCTTAAAGCCTTTGCTGGCAGGCTATAACATTCAAGAGGTTCCGATTTCCTGGATCAACCGTAGCGCCGAAATGGGAATCTCAAGCTTCAGATTGCTACAAGCTGGACCAGGCTATCTCTCGGTGCTGGCGCGGAGCGTCCTCGATTTTCACCGACGCAAGCAGGACTTCGTTCATAAACGTCCAGAAGAATTTCAGTGAGCGATCAATTTCTCAACGTCCCCGGGAGGGACCATCCCCAAAGTCCTGCAACCAGTTGAGCACTCGTCAAATCACTTAAGATGCAAGTTCAAGAAGTTAAGAGAAAAGGGAGAGGCGACGCGGAGATGGCGCGCCGAACAGTCGCCATCGCGAAAGTTATCGCCGAGCGATGCGAGCAGCGCAGCATATGGTTGCTGAGCATTTTCTCTGTGCTCTATTTCCCTGTCGTTGTTGTGATTGCCGTTCGGAAGCAACTGGAGAATGATGAGCTATTCACACTCAACATTGCACGGCTTCCAAGCCTGCTAGATGTTTGGATGGCACTTCGGACGGGCGCGGAACAATTGCCACCATTCTTTTACGTGTTGACGCGAGCTTCGCTGACCGCCTTTGGCGAAAACAATTTGGCGCTCCGGCTACCCGCAATGCTGGGGTACTGGGTGATGAGCCTTTGCCTTTTCTGGTTTGTCTATAAGCGATCAACGGCGCTTTACGGTCTGCTGGCAATGCTTTTTGCGTTGACCACGGGTGCGTATTACTACGCGTTTGAAGCACGGCCTTATGGCTTGGTACTGGGATTTACCGGACTCGCCCTGCTCTGCTGGCAATCCATAATAGAAGGAAAAAGGCGCTGGCTATCAATGATTGGATTGGCGCTCAGCATGGGAGCGGCAATTTCGTGTCATTACTACGCGATTCTATTATTCATTCCGTTTGCTTGCGGCGAAGCGGCGCGAATCTATTGGCACAGGCGGCTGGATATTTTGTGCTGGATAGCAATGGCGGCATCGTTGATCCCGTTGATATTCGTTTGGCCTCTTATTCAAAGCGCGCGGTCCTATTCCACAGCTTTCTGGTCTCAGCCAAGTTGGAGCAACATTCCGGGGTTTTACTACTTCATGTTGATGTCGGCCGTGCTGCCGTTGACAGCAACACTGATTTTGGCGGCTCTCTATACAGTTTTGATGCCTGACAGCCTTTCCGAAGACAAGCGCGAAGCAGGAACAGTAGTCAGGCTGAACCGCCCTGAACTTGCAGCCGCAATCGGTTTTCTGGCCATTCCGTTTATTGCGGTTGCAACGGCAATGTTTATTACTGGTGCATTCACCGACCGATATGCATTAGCGGCAACACTTGGCTTGGGAATCCTTGTGCCTTTCGCCTTCCATTCGTTACTGCGAAAGCGAGAACTGCTGGCACTTTTATTGATACTTTGTTTGATGGCTGGATTTGTGCGAAGAGCGGGCATGACGCTGCAAGAATCGGCGAAACGCATCCAGACACGAACAGAAACCATCAAACTGCTTCAAACCGCAGGCGAAAATGACTTGCCTGTTGTTTGTTCTGATCCTCATAACTTTCTGGTCTTGTCGCACTACGCTCCACCAGAAGTCGGCTCGCGTCTGATCTACCTGGCTGATCCTGAAGCGTCTATGCTGTCTCTTGGTCATAACAGCCTCGAACGAGGAATGTTTGATTTGCTCAAACCTGTGTTTCACCTGAACGTGCAGGCGTACCGATCTTACATTGCCACCGGACGGCCGTTCTTACTTTGCGGCGACCCGCATTACTTTTTGAATTGGGTGCTTCCAGATCTGATCTCTTCCGGTGCGCAGTTAGAGTTAAAAGGACAATATCAGGAAATCCAGCTTTTCCGGGTCACTTTTGGAAATCAGGCTCCGGTGGCTGCCAATGGCAGCAGCCGGATGGAGTAACACGTGCATACACTCAACCGAAAAGATGTCTTTGTCGCCTTGCTGCTCGCTGGCTTGGCTGTATTGAGTTGGGTGCCGCGCCTGAAAGGACCGATTGATTTGCGATGGGACGGTGGAGCCTATTACGTGTTGGGCACTTCGCTGGCGCAGGGCAACGGCTATCGGCTGCTGAACGAACCGGGCGAGATTCAAACGACCCTTCATCCGCCGATGCTGCCGGTGATTGTTGCCCTTCATCAATCAGCGCTAGGAACGGCTGATCCAGTAATTGTCGGTCAGTGGCTGCGACGGTTTTATCTGCTTCTTTTTGTGGCCTACATCGTTGCCGTGTACTTGATGTGCAGAGCCTTTGTGCCGACAGGATACGCCATGCTTGCTGCGCTGGTTTGCCTGCTTCAGCTCCACACGGTTTTTATGTCGGATTTGTGCTTTCCGGAAATTCCTTTCGCACTGGCAACCGTTCTTTTCACTTTGTGCAACATCAAAGATGCAGGCCGATTGAGCCGTTTAAGGTCATTGCTTCGCGTGCCCCTGGCAATCATCTCGTTTGGATTGCGCACGATTGGTGTTGCGCTATTTGCGGCGTGGCTTGCCGAAAGTATTTGTCAGCGCAGATTCAGACAGTCGGCAGGCCGGATGCTTCTTGCTGCTGCGGCGATTCTTTGCTGGGTGGGTTACATCGCTTACGTGGAATCCAGCCGCGAATATCAAAATCAGGCCTATGAATATCAACGTGCAGATTACAACTACATCAACGTCAGCTACGCGCACAACGTAAAGTATAAGGACCCTTTCAGCCCAGAACTTGGTTATGCGTCCTTGTTTGATAAGGGCAAACGCTTTTTCGGGAATCTGGCGCGGATGCCAGTGACGCTGGGAGAGGCGGTAAGCACACGTGAACCGGTTTGGGATTTGCTCCGATCAGAGGTCAACGGGCGAATCGGAGCGACTGTGCTTCCTGCGTGGGCAGTTCGCTTAGTTCTCTTCCTGTTCGCCGCGTTCATTTTGTGGGGTATCGGAATCCTATTAGCCGCGCAGCAATATTTCATCCCATTTTATGTCTTGTTTTCATTGGCCGTGGTGTGTGCGACACCCTGGCCAGTTCAATTTAACCGCTATCTGTCGCCGCTGGCTCCATTTCTTGCGCTCTCGCTTTTCATGGCAGTGCAGGTGGCTGCTAAACGAGTTCCAACGCCGAGCTTCGTAAAACCGCAGCTTTTCAAGCTCGGCTTGGTGGGCGCATTCGCACTGTTGATTCTCGGCGCTCAACTCAGCACTTTGGCTTTGGCTTTCACCAAATGGCATCAGAAAGTGAATTACGCTGTTGGAGATGGTAAGCGCATTGAATATGAACTCTTTTTTTATCACGGTCTGTACAAAGCAACAGACGCAGGGTTGGATTGGTTGAAGGAGCAGGCGAAAAATGGAGCAGTAGTGGCCGCGACTACTCCACAGTGGGCTTATTTACGCACGGGAATGAAATCAGTGCTGCCACCCTTGGTGACAGACGCTGAAATAGCGCAACGTTTGTTAGACAGCGTACCAGTCAAATTCCTGATCGTGGACGAAGGAGATTTCAGGAAATACACGACTCGCGTTGTTGCCGCTTACCCCGACCGCTGGCGGCGCGTCTATGCTGATTCAGTTTTTGAAGAAGACAACAATCAAGAGACGGGTAAATTCGAAATTTATGAACGCATCAACCCGCAGTAATCAACAGCAGCAGGTCTGATGAGTAAGACTAAGAAATATGCCAGTTATAAAGACAGAGGATCGAAATAACAGACGAGTCCTGATTGCCATTCCGGCTTACAACGAAGAAGGAACCATCGAGCAGGTGATTGGGCGCGTGCGGGAATCTCTCCCCGACTTTGATCTGCTTGTCGTCAACGACGGCTCGCGTGACGCGACAGGCGAAATTCTGCGTCGGCTGGGCGTAACAACGGCGACTCATCTATGCAATTTGGGCTATGGCCGGGCGATCCAGACCGCTATCAAATATGCGCTTAGTTGCGATTACGAGCTGCTGATCACGCTGGATGCGGACGGACAACATTATCCCGAACAAGTCTTGAGTTTGTATCGAGCGAATCTTGAGAGCGAAGTGGATGTACTAATTGGCTCACGCTACATCAAGTCACATGATTATTCTCAGGTCCCGCTGGGACGGCGCGTTGGGATGCAGTCATTCTCGCTGCTGGTGCGAATGATTACGGGCCATAGCATCTACGACACTACCTCTGGGTTAAAGGTCATCCGGCGGACGGTTTTCGAGCCGCTAACACGTTGGCACTTTATTGATTTCCACGCAGAGGCGATTGTTTATCTACTACGGCTCGGATACAGCATCAGCGAATACCCCATCACCGCCGCCGAACGCACGCAGGGACAATCCATGTATTCGCTGATCAGTCATTTCACTTATCCATTGAAGACCTTGCTACTTCTGCTGCTTGGCGCAGTACAGGCGGGGCTGACTCGCAGGAGGAACTATTTGTGACAATTCAAGGCATCATCGTATTGATTCTGATTGGGTCTGTGCTGCTGTTCTGGCTGCTGGATCTGGTGAGGCGCGACCGGCTGTATGTGGGCTATGGCGTTGTATTCATCCTGGCAATTCTCGGTGTGACGGTTGTGCTTGCGGTTCCCCCCTTGCTCCGCTTTGTCACTCACTTGGTAGGTGCAATCTTTCCTGCCTCAGCGCTGACACTACTAGCGTTATGCTTCATTGTTTTTACGCTGGTTTATATCCTGACGCAGGTGACAATCGTTTCAAACCGGCTTGCAGTCGTTGTGCAGGAATTTGCTATCCAGCGAGCAAAGGAAACGGCCCGCGCTTCCACAGCCAATGAGCAAAAACAATGATGACATTAGATTAGGAGGCCATGACCGCCCAGCATTCGCCGGAGAAGCGCTAGTGAAACCCTCAGTTTCCATTGTCGTGGCGACGCTTGACCGGCCAACGGATTTGCACGAGTGCCTTTCCCATCTTGTAACCCAGCAAACGCACCGCGCGGTGGAAATCATCGTGGTGGACAACCACCCCAGCTCTGGTCTGACGCCTCCCGTAATTGCCGAATTTCCCAATGTTCGACTTTTATCAGAGTCTAGACGCGGATTGGCTTACGCTCGTAACCGAGGCTTTCTGGCAAGCCAGGGCGAGATCATCTTCGCCACTGATGACGACGTGATTGCGCCACCTAATTGGCTGGAAAAATCGCTTATTCCTTTCTCGAAATCTGAAGTGATGATCGTCACAGGAAATGTATTGCCGTGGAGGCTTGAAACCACGGCACAACGCCTGTTCGAAAGCTACGGCGGGCTGGGGCGCGGAACTGAAAAAAAGATCGCCGATGGCGACTGGTTCAGGCAATGCCGCACGGCAGTTCCAACCTGGACACTCGGAGCGACTGCCAACGCAGCTTTCCGAGCATCCATCTTTCGCCACCCGCAAATCGGCTTGATGGACGAAGCTCTTGGCCCCGGCATGCCGTCTGGCGTCGGTGAAGACACCTATCTTTTCTACAAAGTGTTGAAGGCCGGATACAGCATCATTTACGAACCGGAAGCCTGGGTCTGGCATAAACATCGCCGCGATATGCCCGCGCTGCGGCGGCAAATTTTCAATTACAGCAAAGGCCATGTGGCCTATCATTTAACAACATTGTTACGTGATGGCGATTGGCGCGCCTTGATCAACCTTGCATTTCTATTGCCTGGTACACACCTTCGGCGGACGTTACAGTGCCTTTTCGGCCAAAGCGATTACCCGCTTTCTATGATCCTGTTGGAAGCGGCAGGAAATCTAATTGGTCCTTGGGCATTGTGGAAATCGCGTCAACGGGTTCGGCGCGAAGGGCGAAGTAAGCCTTGTAGTCCCCACAACCTGATTGAGGAACCCAAATGAGTCGGACGCGGAATAGCGCCTGGAATCTGGGGGCAGGAATGGCTTACGCATTGGCTTCTGCCGGTGCCAGCCTGATTGCCACTCCGCTGCTGCTGCGCTGGCTGGGCGCAGAACGCTTGGGCGCTTGCAAAGCCTTAACCGACTGGATCAGCTATCTCACATTTTTCGAACTGGGTTTGAGTGGAGCTTTAATGACCGCTTTTGCGGGGCGCATCGGGAAAGATGACGGGACAGCAGTCAGGCGAATGCTGGCTGCTGGACTTCAAGCTTACCGCCGCGTTCTGATAGCCCAATTTGTCGGTGGAGCATTCCTGATTGCCGCCTTACCTTCGCTGATTCCTCCGAATCAGTTCAGCACGCGTGAACTGCGAATCGCAGGCGCGGTGGCATTGTTGCCACTGGTTTTTACCCCACTACTGGTGTTCCGTGCCCTGGCAGAAGCTCGCCAACGCGGATATATCAACTGGCTGATGATGACGATTCAAGTTCTGGCTATGAATGGGCTATTCCTTTTTACTGCCCGTATCGAATGGGGACTGATTGGTCAGAGCCTGGCGTTTGCCGCAGCTCAGATTCCCACCTT
>CAZXHW010000410.1:0-7248 GCA_964639915.1 uncultured Heliomicrobium sp. | reverse complement strand
CAAAGAACGGAGAGTGGCAGAAATGCCTTGCTCCCAGATTCGGCTATTGAGCCTAAATTATTTGGTATGCTTCTTAAAGATCATTCGCCTACCTTCGTTACTTTGGAGAGAGTGACCTAGCGCCTAGTCGGCATATACTTCTTGGGAAGTCTTCAGTACGCTTAGCTCAGGATGCTGCGGGGATGACCTCACGCTCGATTCGCTTGGCATTCTCGATTTCAGCGATGCGCAGGTCATATGCGGCCTGCAAGTTCAGCCAGGAGCGCGCATCACTGCCAAAGTAACGCGCCAATCGCATGGCTGTATCCGCCGTAACGCCACGCTGCTCGCGCACAATGTCGTTGATGCGCTGTGCAGAAACGCGCAATGCCTTTGCCAGGGCACTTGCGCTCAAGCCGAGCGGGATCAGGTAGTCCTCTCGAAGGACTTCGCCGGGATGGACTGGCCGCATACCGTTCTTAAACATGGCGGTTCTTCTTTATCGTCGGGTCAACAGAGATTTCTTGGGAATCTTCAGCGCCATCGTTCCGGCGACTGTCACCACATCATATTTTCCCTGGTAGCCGATCAGCATGTGCGCTGCCCAGGGTTCCAGTCTGTAATCTGTGATCAGCCAGTTGGCCATATCGCTGGTTGCCAGTTGCAGGCCGCGATTGAGCGAGCTGACGAACTCCGGCTGGCTGCCCAGGCTGATGATGTATTCGGCGGTTTCGACACGCGGGCCGGTCAGATTGGCTTTCTTGCGTACGTCCACGGTGAATTCCACGTCCATCGAAGTTTCGATGCCGGTTCCAGTTGGTTCGCCATCGGCCTGCAAGGCGTGTCCGTCGCCGATGAATAGCAGCGCGCCGGGATGATAAACCGGCAGCATCACAACCGCGCCTTCGCCGATTTCGTTGTAATCCAGGTTGCCGCCGTAACTGCCCGATGGCCCGGAAGTCGGCGCGAAGTCACCAGCGGGCGCTACGCCCACGCAGCCAATCATCGGTTTGGCGGGGAATTCCAGCTTGATGGTATGGCTTACAGGTTCTCGCAGCCGAACGAGTTGGCGTTCCAGGTCAATGTCCCAGGGAATCAGATTGGAGCGTCCAGGGCGAACCAGATCCTCTCTGTACCGGTTCGGGTAAAGCCCTTCGATGGATTCCGGCGACAATGAAAACAGACCCAGCCGATAGGCCGACCAGCCCCAGCGACGATTCATCCGCACTTTGTTGAATCGCACGATCAAGGCATCACCGGCTTCGGCACTTTCGACATAAAACGGGCCGGTCAGCGGGTTGCTGGGTTCACCCATGCGTAAATCCTTTTCATCCTGGCCACCTGAATCCAGTGTTTTGGTGGCGACGGTCTCGCCCGGACGTACACGTTTGAGCACGGGATGCTCGTGCGAAAACGTGTTGTAGTACGTAGTTGCAACCACTTGCTGCGTTTCCGCTGAGCGACTGAGGGCTGCGGGAATGAGCGCGATCAACAACGTGATGCACCCGGCGAAGAGAAAGGAAAAGTTTTTTGTTTTCTGCATCGTTGCTCCTATATCAAATTGCTGAAAATACATACGAGGTGATTTGTGCAATGCGCCCTTATTTCGTACGGGCTTCTGCCGTTACGCGCTGATTGACCATGAACCAGTAAGCCGCAATGCCAAGCGTCAACAACACGCCCGTTACGCACAAAGCCAGTGCAAACGATCCGGTCGTTTTGGCGATAAAGCCGGAGAGTGCGGGGGCGACAATGCCTCCCAAATTGCCGAAGAAGTTTTGCAGGCCTCCGACCGTGCCAACCAGTTGCCGGTCGCAAACTGATTGCGTTAACGTCCAACCCGCGATTCCGCTGATGCTCAAACTGCACACGGCAATGGATAGCAAGTACACGGCGGTCATCTTGTCAGAAACCATTCCTGCCGGAACGATGACGCCTGCGCCCGCCATGCCGACGATCATAAATACTTTGCGTATCAGTTGCTCGTTCTTCCCGCGTCGCACCAACCAATCGGCCAGCGTGCCGGTCGTAATCGCCACAAAGAATCCGGCCAGATACGGCACGGAACTGAAAAAAGCCATTTCCTTTGTGGTGAAACCGCGCTCTAACTTCAGATAACCCGGCAACCACGTGTACAGCAAAATCCAGCAATAGTTGTAACAGGCGTATCCCAAACACGTTCCCAACACGCTGCGATGTTTCAGCAGCGCGAAACTGGCGAAAAACGATGGCCGAGTGGAATTATCACTGATGACTTTGGCGGTTTCGTGTCGCCGCATAAACAGCAACCAAGGCAACAGCCAGATCAATGGCAGTAACCCCGACAAACCGAAAAAGAGTTGCCAGCCAATGGCGGCAATTACCAACGCTCCAACACCATTGACAAAGGATTGCCCCAATCGGCTGCCCGCATTAGCGAAAGCTGTCGCTACGCCGCGTTCGCGTATCGCAAACCAATTGGCAATCGCGCGCGCATGCGCCGGAAAGATGGCAGATTGCCCCGCGCCCAGAAGCGCTCGCATCAGAGCCAACGTCGTTAACCCGCGAGCCAATCCCGTCGCTGCCGCAGCCAATGACCAAAGGGCATATCCCCAGGCATAAACCCGTTTGACGCCATACCGGTCAATCGCCCATCCGGCGGGCGTTTGCATAAACGCATACGGCCAGAAAAATGCCGACAACAAAAATTCCATGACCGTTGTTGAAAGATGCAACTCTTCGATCATAAACGGGGCAGCAACCGACAACGCTCCGCGATGCACATAGCAAAAAAACATGCCTACGTGCATCAAGGCGACCAGCACCCAACGTTGCGGCGATTCGTTTAGCGATGGAGTTGTGCTTGCTTCACCGACCGTGGGTGAGGAAGGAATCATGAAGCCTCTCGGAGCAGGCGAACCTTCACCTGCTACATGTTCAGAACTTTTCAGTGGGATGACTGCCCGGCGCGTTGCACGGGCTACGAATTCACTTCAGTTAGATTCGCCGACCAGCACGAACGGCGCCCAGTAATACGGATGCCGCCAAGCCGGTTGCTGGCCGCGCAACAATTCCAGCTTGGCTTGGCGCAAGGCGTCGTCCTTGCTCATACCTTGTTTCAGGTTTTTGTAGAACGCCTTCATTAGTGAAGCCGTAGCGATGTCGTTGACGTTCCACACACTGACCACGACGCTGTGGCTCCGGCGTACAAAAACGCCCGCGTCAAACCGATGATGCCTTCACCGTACAGCATTCGTCCCAACCCGGTGCGGCAAGCAGACAGCGTGACCAAATCAGCGTTCAGTTTTAACCGCATGACTTCGGCCATTTGCAGCGCGCCGTCTTCTTTTTTGTCATTGCCGGTCGGAGCGGAAAGCATGATTGCCGAACGAGCCGGATACTCTTCGTCAACCAGCGCGTGCGTAGCGAAATGCACGTAGCGAAAATGGCTGAGCGGTTCGGTTTTGACGGTTGTTTCTTCGGCTTCTGCGCCAAGCAAAATGCGGCGTTCGGTGGCAGGGAACAGCGCGGCGATTCCGTTTACTTCAGTACGCGTGTAAGGCAGTTGACGGAAATCGAAACCGCGTTCGTTGTCTCGCAGAGTGGGCGCAACTTCAGATTCCAATTTGGAATACACAGGATCGCCAAATCCAATGAATCCTTTTGTTTGTGAGGTCTTGGCTTTTAGCTTGCGCAGCGCAAGCAACGCCGAAGCCGACGGCGCATAACTGATGGCAAATCGTTCCAGCAAGAACATCGGCGCGCCGCGACTAGGTTTGTTCACCAAGGTTTCAAACGGCAAATACGACAGCACTCCATCGGGCACGATGATCAATTTGCGCGCTCCAATCAGGTGAGCTTCGAGCGGTTGAAACAGCTTTTCGTACAATGGCTGGCTTTGGGTTTTCAGCTTGGCGATGGCCTGTGCCGCCGTTGTCGAGTTTACTTTCGCGGTGGAAGCTGTGTGAAAGGCTGTAACGAGTGGTTCAAGCTCCTTGCGCGGCGGCAAGTTGACTGAAGCGAGCTTGCCGGATTGCAGCACCCAGGCGAAGGAACGATCTTCGCCCAAAACGAATTCAATCAGCGCGGTTTCTTTTTCCAGCAACTCTGCCGAGGCGCGCGCGAAACCGATGGTTGGTGGCGCTTTGACGCTGGCATAACGCGGATCGGCGCGGCGCAATTCCAATCGGTATAGTTGCAGTGCGCTTTCGGCTTCGGTCAGTTTCTGTTTCAACTTCACTTCTTGTTCGGACGGAAGTTCGGGCTGCCAAAGCTCACGCTGAATGCTGGAGATTTGCTCGAAAAGTTGGTCTTCGCGCTCCTGTTGTGCTGGGGTTAATTCTTCGCTGGCTTCTAATCCGGCTTCGGCCAGCACGTCCAGAAAGGCGCGAGCGTGATACGACTCGGCGACGTCAAACGCTTCTTCGTTTTTTGATTGGCTGAGCAGCAGGGAAATCGCTCCGGCAAAAACCTGATGGCGCGAAGCGACGATTCCGGCGCGGGAAATTTCTGTGGGAATCGAAAGGATGCGCGCTTCTTCCAGCGCTGCCAGCGCGGCGCGGTAACTAGTTAATGAGTCATTTGGTTGGCCCAAGGCGCGATACGCTTCCGCCAGCGTAGCCAGATAGTTCGCTTCTAAGTGCTTGTTTCCGCCGCTGCGTTGCAATATGGCAATTGCTTGTTTTGCCATATTCCGCGCCGCTGTTGGGTTTCCGGATTTAAGTTGTGTGGCAGCGTAATCGCCCAACGCCAGTGCCTCAGGTAAAGGCAATCGCAAAGGGCGAATGACAGCCAAGGCTTGTTCGAACAGTTCCACCGCTTTGGTTTGTTGGTTAAGGGCGGCGTAAGTCGTGGCAAGGTGATAAAGCAAATCGGCATGGGCAAAAGCGCGAGGGACTTTTGCCGTCAACGGTTGCGCCAATTGTCCGTATCGCAGCGCTTCCTGATAATTACCGCGTCCTTTTTCAACGGCCACCAGTCGCCGCAAAACGGCGGCTTCGGTTTCTTCATCACGCGACATTTTCGCCAGCGGCAGCGCCTGTTCCAGATTCAGTTTTGCTTGAACAAAATCTCCCGTTTCAGCAAAGACCGCGCCAAGCTGGGCCAATGTGCGCGCTTCCCCAGCTTGATCTTTTCGCTGGCGGAACGATTGCAGATTCTGTTGAAAACAGAACAGCGCATCGGCATAACGTCCCGACATCAGCAACAAACTGCCCGCTCGCATCAGCGCGTTGGTTTGCAACTGATTGATTCCGGCTTCATCAGCATTGAGTGAAGCCAGTTTGAACAACCGAATGGCTTCGTTTGTGCGCCCGGCGTGAAATGCGGCAATCGCCAGCAAATTGGTGGCGCGCGCTTGATGCACTTTGTCGCCTCGAAGCTGACTCAAGCTCAGCGCCTGATTCGCTGTCTGATACGCCAGGGCAAAATGTTTATTTTGTAACTGCTTGACGGCGGTTTTGAGCAGGGATTCCGTATTCGTGGATTGCGCGGGAGCTTGCTGATTGTTTGCGGATGGAACTGGGCGTCGGCGAGTTTGCAACTGGGCAGAGTGCGGCAACGACAGGCAAACCAAGGCCAGGATACAAAGCAAGAAGACAATTCGCTTCATCGTTACCGCTCCAACTTATAAGGGCTTTTACGGCTTTAGAACTTCCAACCTGTATTCGCCAACCAGTTCGCGTTGACTGTCGCGCAGGCCGAAACACTTCACCACATATTTACCTGTCTGTAAAAGCTTTGTGGGCACGCTGGCCGAAACTGTGCCTTTTGTGGTGGCTTTGCCGGTGTTGAGAGTTGCAATCTGATGCTTTGCGCTGTCGAAAACCTGGAACTGAAAGCCGGAAAACGTGCTGTTTGGTTCAACATCAATTCGCAGGATGGCACTTTCAGCATTCGCTGGTAGTTTAAGTTGGTTACTGTCGCTGCCGCCGCGTTCCGAAGACAAAAACACGATTAGAGATTTTCCGGGAGCGATTTCGGGCGTTTGCGCCGGACGATTTTGCGCCAGCAAATCGGGTTTGGGATTCTCGCCAATTGATAGAGTGGGAGTACTTGCAATTGAAGCTGTCGGTTGAGGAGTTGGGGTTTGCCCGATTGCCAGTTCCTGATGCGGTGCGGAACTTTGTTTTAATAACAACCAGCCAATTCCCAGGGCCAGCAACAATACCGTTACCATCGCAAAAATCAGCGCGGGCTTAAACAAATCGGCCCACCACGGTTTTGTTGCCGGTTCGGCCAGCAATCCTTTACGCGCTGCCTGTTGCACACCAGCCATGAAGCGCGCAGTCATTTGCACTTGCTCGAAGCATTCTTCGCAATCGAAGTAATGTTCCTGGAATGCGCGCCGCTCGTCGGGCGAAAGCTGATGTCGAACGAAACGTTCGATGATGTCTTGTTGTGCTTCCTGATGCGTCATGGTTCTGATGCCTAGTGCAACGAGTTATCCGAATGTATCAACGGTTCGATATCTTTTTATATATCTCTCGGAAACTTTGCAGCGCACGGGATTTGATCAGCCGAATCCTTTCTTCAGTGATGCCCAGCTTCCGGGCAATCTCTTCCTTGGAAAGCTCTTCGTAAAAATACAGGCGCAAAAATTGCTGCTCGCGTGGTTTCAGTTGACGAGCCGCTTCCTGCAACGCGTGGCTGGTTTCGGCATCCAGAAACGCCTGCTCCATCGAACCGTCACTGGCAATGTCGTATTCGTAATCTTCCAGCGAATCAGCACGGTATTTTTGCCGAACGTATTCGCGAATCACGTTCAACGTGATGCCGACAATAAAAGAGGGAAGCGCATCGGCAGAGCGCAGTTTATCTGCCCGTAAAGCCTGAATCACCCGCAAAAAGGTTTCGTCCCGTATGTCTTCGGCATCTTCTTTTGAATGGGTTTCGCTGATCGCCGTGAAGTAAACCCGTGCCGAGTATTTTTCATAAAGCGCGGCTTCGGCCTCGGTTTCACACCGTCGGATACGAGAGACAATTTCCTGATTTGAGAGCAATTCTGCGCTGGGGTGCATACGGACAGGGATTCTACTGGCAACAGAGAAAAACGGACAACGAACGGTTTCCGTCGAGAAAAGAAAAAAACAAAAAAAGTTTGATACAGCCAGAAGGCTGGCTGCACTACTTACCGAACTGGCAAGCCGGGGCAAATGAACCGGCAACAGTTGCCGACAATATCTGAAAGATGAATCCGGCGGTAATAAAGCAAAGGAGCTATGCATATGAAAAAAACGGCGCTCGTGATCGCAACGTTGAGCTTAATTCTGACCTGTTCGACTGCGGCGA
>CAZXHW010000409.1:0-7261 GCA_964639915.1 uncultured Heliomicrobium sp. | reverse complement strand
GAAGTTTGAAGGCAACGTCGTCGGAGCGAGCGAGCGTGTGGATTCCGACGAATACGAAGCCAAAGAAAATGCGCGCGATTTCGTTTTATGGAAAGCCGTCAAACCCGGCGAGCCGTTCTGGGAAACCGATTTGGGGCAGGGAAGGCCGGGCTGGCATATTGAATGTTCGGCGATGTCCATGAAATCGCTTGGCGAAACCTTCGACATTCACGCGGGCGGAATTGATCTGGTGTTTCCGCATCACGAAAACGAAATTGCGCAATCCGAAGGCGCAACCGGAAAGCCATTCGTTAATTACTGGGTTCACGCGGAGTTTCTGATGGTTGAAGGAAAGAAAATGTCCAAGAGTTTGGGCAACTACTTCACCTTCCGCGATCTGGTCGAGAAAGGTCACACCGCAAGGGCGATTCGTTACTTGCTCCTATCGGCCCCGCACCACAAACAGCTCAACTTCACTCTCGAAGGGTTGCGAGGAGCGGAAGGAACTGTCGCCCGTCTAAATGATTTCAAACTACGCCTGACTGAAATTCAGCCAGAAGAAGGTTCGACGCCAGCCATTGCCAGAATGGCTGAACTGTCACTGAAGCGTTTTGAAGACGCAATGGATGACGATCTGAATACCGCCGAAGCCCTGGCCGCTGTTCATGACTTCGTTCGCGATACAAACTCTTCGATGGCGCTTGGATTGATCAAAGCTGACGATAAAGCTACGCTACTGTCGGCCATTGAGCGATTTGATTCGGTCTTTGGTATTTTTGGCGAAGCTAAAAAAGAAATGCTTGATTCTGAAATCCAAGCTTTGATTGACGAACGTCAGGAAGCGCGCAAAGCCAAAAACTTCGCCCGCTCCGACGAAATTCGCAATCAATTAACCGAAATGGGAATCATTCTGGAAGACACGAAAGACGGTATGCGCTGGCGCAGGAAATAACTCCTGCGTCGGCATAATTTCAAAGTATGAAACCGACTTCACTTTTTATCTCTCAACACGTCCCGCTTCTGTCCCGCAAAAACCTCTTCGCGGATTAGTGCCCGTCCGTTTACAGCCAATCGCTAACATTCCTGTCGCAACTGAAACAGCTTGGGATTCGTGTCTTGAGCAGTTGCGCGAAGTCCATTCATTCCTGAACAGTTCGGAGGTACAAACTCATGCAAGGCACAGCAGAATTGAAAGTCTCAAAGCTTCCCGAAATCAAAACCGAGTTGCCCGGCCCGGTCGCGCAGCAAGTCGTCGCGCACGATGCCGAATTTATTTCGCCATCTTATACGCGGCCTTATCCGCTGGTCATCAAGCGCGCCAAAGCCGCGATGATTGAAGACGTTGACGGCAACATTTTCCTTGACTTCAATGCCGGAGTCGCCGTTTGCTCAACCGGCCACGCGCATCCCCACGTTGTCGAAGCCATCAAAAAACAGGTGGACGATTTCTTGCATATCTGTTCGGCGGACTATTACTTTCCGCAGTTGTCGCAACTGGCCGAAAAGCTTAGTCAGGCCGCGCCCGGAAATTCACCCAAAAAAATGCATTTCGGCAATTCCGGCGCGGAAGCCGTCGAAGGCGCAGTCAAGCTGGCGATGTACACGACGCGGCGGCAAAAGCTGATTGCGTTTTTCGGAGCTTTCCACGGTCGCACGATGGGAGCTCTTTCGCTGACAGCCAGCAAGTCCAAACAGCGCGCAGGCTTCGGCCCGCAGGCGCTGGATGTGACGCACATTCCTTACGCCAACTGTTATCGCTGCCCGTACAACCTGACGCAGGACACTTGCGGCGCGAAAGAAGCAAAAGGCCCGCACTGCGCTCGCGTCATCGAAGATCTGTTGTTTAAAACCACTGTTCCCGCCGAAGAATGCGCGGCCATCGTGATCGAGCCGATTCAGGGCGAAGGCGGTTATGTCGTGCCGCCTGCTTCTTTCCTACGCACAATCCGTGAAATCGCTGACCGGCACGGCATTCTGGTTATCGCTGACGAAGTCCAATCCGGTTTTGGACGCACGGGCAAAATGTATGCTTCGGAGCATTTTGATTTTGTGCCGGACATTCTGACTTCGGCCAAAGGCATTGCTTCGGGCTTGCCGCTGAGCGCGACGATTGCGCGGGCCGATTTGATGAACTGGTCGCCGGGCGCGCACGCTTCGACCTTCGGAGGAAATCCGGTCGCGATTGCGGCTTCGCTGGCGACGCTGGAATTGCTGGAAGACGGCTTGATCGAAAATGCCGCGAAGATGGGCGCTTATTTGCTGGAAGGATTGACCGCGCTGATGGACAAACACCAGATCATCGGTGACGTTCGCGGCAAAGGCTTGATGATCGGCATCGAACTGGTCAAAGACCGCGTGACCAAAGAACCTCACGTTGACGGCCAGCGCCAAGTTGAACTGGAATGCTTCAAACGCGGCCTGATTACCTTAGGCTGTGGCCAGAGCACAATCCGTCTGTCGCCTCCGCTGGTGATTGACCGAGATCAATGTGACTTCGCGATCAAGACGATTGATGAAGCTTTGGCAATGGTTGGGAAATAATTGAACGGCTGACGATTCTTTTGCGGCTTTGCCGCCTAATATGCGGTGAGTCTTGGACTCACCGAGTCTGCGATTTTCTTTTGGGCTATGCCCGACTGTCGGGCTTAGCCCAACAATTCTCAAGGCGTTCCCGGAAGTGCATGGCACTTCCGCACATCAGGCGACATAGCCGCTTGTCTTAAGGGTTTTGGCAGCGCAGCTTTTCTTGTTTTGATGGTGGGCAGTCGTCACAAATGATTGGCAGCTTTTCTGCCCTGACCTCAACTTTCAGAGGTGGATAAAAGATCGGTGCTTGTTCTTGTTTGGGGGAACAGCGAGGCATTATTTGAAATGTAAAAGTAAGTATTGCTGATCTTTTCGCTGCATCAGGGGCAAAGTGCCAACGCATCGCTGATTGTTTAGCTGCATCTTTGAGTATCGGGTGTCCATCTATAACACTGAGAATTGAAACGTCTCCTTGTTCATTGATAGACGCCTTGATGTTTACATCGCCGCTGACATTTGCCGCAACCGCAATCGGTGGGTAAATAGGAGAAACAGCAGAAACCAATTTAAGAGCAGATTCAGTTTTCTGGGCGTAACCGGCTAAAAGAGAAGTGCTCACGGTAACAGCGCTCAGGATTATCCCAATCAGCATCTTTCTTTTAGGTATCTGCATATAGCCTTTCAGTTTGCACTTGGGCTTAACTATTGATCACTAGCAATCCCAATAACAGCGGCAAATACATCACCGAAACTTTCAGTAAGTGTCTTGCTTGTTCGCGCGTCATTTGTTTGGCAGTGGTCAGGCTGGCGTGGAGAAACCAGGCTCCGAGCAGGACAGCTCCAACAAAATAAACCCAGCCGGAAAAGCCGAGCAGCGTGGGCAGGACGCTGACGATCACTAATCCAACCGTGTAGCCGACAATTTGCCGAGCCGTGGATTTGCCGTCGGGTTCGATCACCGGGAGCATACGGATGCTGGCTCGTCCGTAATCTTCGCGATACATCGTAGCGATGGCGTGGAAGTGCGGGAATTGCCAGAAAAACATGATGCCGAATAACACTGCTGCTTCCAGACCAACTTCGTTACGCGCTGCAGTCCAGCCGAGCACGATCGGTAACGCGCCGGGAAAAGCGCCGATGAACGTGCACCAGTGCGTCCGTGTTTTCAGCGGTGTGTACAGGAACAGATAGCTGGTCAGCGCAACGGCTCCAAATGCCGCTGTCAGCGGATTTACCAATAGCGCCAGATACACTTCGGCGATAACGGAAATCGCAACGCCAAACGCCAAGGCTCCGTTCCCAGTCAATTTGCCAGAAGGTAGCGGACGGGTTTTGGTGCGATCCATCAAGCCGTCGGATTCGCGTTCCCAATATTGATTAAGAGTTGAAATGCCGCTCGACAGCAGAGCTACGCCGAGCGCGGTGTGAAGAAATACAAGCCAATTGATTGGCGATGGCGAAGCGATTGCGAATCCGGCCAACGCCGACAAAACCACCAGGAACGTAATACGCGGTTTGGTCAGGTCGTAATAAGCCGCAAGCTTTTCGCCAAGCGTTAACGCTGGCGAAATGTCTTGAGATTCGATGGATTCGACAGAAGTATGCGCCGCGCCTGTGGAGGTTACAGCTTCCATGGGCTTACCTTTCAAATTTATGAAGAAGAATATTTTCCAGAAGTTAGGCGATGAAGATAGCAAAGCGATTCGACTTAGGCAAAAACCGGGAAAAGGATGCTTCGCGGCTTATATTACGCGGGCAAAATGCCTGCGTACCCAGATCACAAAACTTTCAGCGCCACAATTGTCATATCGTCGTGCTGGTGAGCGCTCGCTGTGAATTCGTTGATGTGATTGAGCAGCGCGTCAATTAGCGCGGCAGCTTTCAAATGACGATTGTTCAGCAAAAACTCCAGAATGCGGGCTTCGCCAAAATCCTCGCGTTCGGGTTGCGGCGTGTGGGCTTCGACCAAACCGTCAGTGTAAAAGAAAACCAGATCGCCTTTTTCCAGATGGAGCGTTTCTGTTTTGTATTGTTGTTTGTCGAAAACGCCCAGCAACAATCCGCCGGTTTTCAGCGCGCGCCATTTTCCCGAAGCCTTAATCAAAAACGGTGAATTATGACCAGCATTACAGTAGTGCAGCGTTTTTGTGTCAGCGTCCAGCACTCCGTAAACCAATGTCAGCAATAACTGTTTGCCCAGGTCGCGATGCAATCGCAAATTGGCATCGCGCAAGACTTTCGCTGGGCTTCCGCCTCGCCGGGCCACGCTGCGCAAAATGCTGCGTGAAGCCGCCATGCCCATCGCCGCGCGCACGCCTTTGCCCGCAACGTCGCCGATCATCAAGCCCAACCGATTCGGCGACAGCATCATGTAATCGTAAAAATCTCCGCTCAGATTGAGAGCAGGTTCCAGCCGCGCGGCCAGTTCAAAACCTTTCAATGGCGGCTGGTCGGGTAGCATCGCGCGCTGCACATCGCGCGCCATCAACATTTCATGCTCCAACCGGTTTTCGCGCTCGACGTGTTGCCTGTGTAACCGAGCGTTGACGATGGCGATGCTAAGCGGGTTGGCGATGTTTTCTAGCAGCCGTCCGTGGTAATCGTTGAACGCGTTTTGGCGATTGCTTTCCAGTGCCAGCACGCCAATAACCCTGTCTTCGTAAATCAGGGGAACAGCAATCTCCGCTCGTTGCCCTTGTTCGCGCCAACTGTCTGTGACGAAATAATCCGGATCGCGCAGCACATCGCTGACGATTTGGGTGTGACGTTCGCGCACCGCTCGCCCAACAACACCGTGAGTCAGCGGCGTTCGGCTGGCGCGTTCCTGTTTTTGGACGCCATAGCCTTCTTCGACGTGCCAGACCAATTCTTCATGCTGATCGTCAATCAGCCCGACGAGCAAAAACTCGTAATTGATAATCCGGTCAAGCATCGGCGCAATGTGATCCAACAAGCGATCCAGGTCTAGAATCGCCGTAATTTCATGGCCGATCTCAACCAGGGTGCGCATTTCCTTGGCGCGCTGACGCAGTTCGTCATAAACGCGGGCGTGTTCCAGGGCAACGGCCAATTGATTGCCCAACACGCCCAGCAGCCGTTCGTGGTCACGGGTGAAGTAATTGGATTCGGTGCTCTCAATTGTCAGAACACCGACGATTTTGTTTTCGCGCGCCAGAATCAACGGCACAGCAATTTCGGAAAGCGGCGGGTTGCCGTCTTCAGTCGCGATGGGCAAATACCGCGAATCCCGGCTGACGTCGCCGACGTTGATTGTTTGGCCTTCGCGCCAAGCTGCGGATGCAATGCTGTGATCAAAGGGAATGACTTCGTGGGCGGCGACTTCGTCGGGGTGATAGCCGACGGCTTTTTTCCAAACCAGACCACCACGAAGTTCATCAACCAGGAAAAGATTGAAGAATTTATAGTCAATGACCTGGCGCAGCCGTTGCGCCACACGATCAACCAGCGCGTCCAGATCAAGAATTGAAATGAATTCAACACTCAGCTCAGTAATCAGACGCTGCAGTCGGTCCGCCGATTGGGACATTTCCAAAAAATTTTCCTGTGTCGAGGTAATCAGGTCAGAAGGCATAAGTTTATAAACAGTGCCGTATAAACATCAGTTTCCTGTGTTCAGCACTTCCTGAATTGCAGCCAAAACTTCGTCGTCGCTGGGGCGAAAAATCGGAACCACCACTTTGCGAAAACGGATCACGCCATTTCTATCAATGACCACCACGCCGCGTTTTGTGCCGAGCAAACCTTTCATGTCGTACGCCCGAAGCACTTTGCCAGCGGCATCTGACAGCAACCTCAATGGCAATTGGTGATTGGCGGCAAACGAACGATGCTTTTCCACAGAATCGGTGTTGATGCCAACGACTTCGGCGCCGGTTTCCTGGTAACGTTCCCAATTGTCGCGAACGCTGCAAAGTTGTTTTGTGCAAACCGGAGTTTCATCGCCGGGATAAAACAGCAGCACGACCACTTTTCCACGTACATCGCTTAGCTTCCAGAGGTTGTTAGTACCGTCCGGCAAATCAATTTCCGGCGCAATCTGGCCAACGTTGGGACCGGTGGAATTACTCATTGTGTTAAGTTCCTGTGGTTGCAGTCAGCATCGTTGAAGATTGGGAGATGAAATCAAATCGGCATTCTGCATTAGCAATCGAATTTTTGCCAGCAGCTCTTATGGGACTCTTCAACGTGCGAGCAAAACATGGTCTGACAACCTACGGCTAGATTTCGAATCAGAACTGAATTGTTGATTGGAATGATTGGGAAGAGGAAGTGGAGCTAAGGGGGCTCGAACCCCTGACCTCTTGACTGCCAGTCAAGCGCTCTTCCAAGCTGAGCTATAGCCCCACAATTGGAACACCTAATGTCCAAGAACGCGCTTTCATCGAAAGCGCGGGCATATTAGCCAACCGGGTTTGATCCGTCAACCGCGTGTCTGGCGAAAATTCAAATGGCGTGTTCCAGGTCGCTTCCGTTCAAATAGCCGACCAGGAATCCATCCTGATCAATCACGGCCAGAAAACCGATGTTGTTCATTTTCAGTTTGCGCTGGGCGTGTTCGACAGAAGCGCGAATGGTGACGAACAGTTCGTCACTGATGGGCAACATCACGTCGCTGATGATTGTTTGTTCCCAGCTTTCGCGCGGCAATTCGCGTAATTTAGCCAGCGAAAGTACTCCATGCAGGCGGCCCTCGTGAGCGACGGCAAAAAATGTCAGACGGTTTTTGGGCAAAACC
>CAZXHW010000408.1:0-7263 GCA_964639915.1 uncultured Heliomicrobium sp. | reverse complement strand
GATCAGCAGCTTGCAGGACAATGCCTTCAGCCGGGAAGACGCTGACCTATTCAGCCAGATTTCCCGCCAGGTCGCCATCGCCGTTGAAAACGCCCTGGCTTTCAACCAGATCGAAGCGCTGAAAAACAAGCTGAACAGTGAAAAGGTTTACCTGGAAGAGGAAATTCAAAGCCAGTACAACTTTACCGAAATCATTGGCCAAAGCCCTTCACTGGCGAATGTGTTCAAGCAAGTCGAGATTGTCGCGCCGACGGATTCGACCGTTCTGATTCTGGGAGAAACCGGCACCGGCAAAGAGTTGATCGCGCGTGCAATTCACAGCCTCAGCGACCGCCGCGAACGCACGCTGGTCAAAATGAATTGCGCAGCCATCCCGACCGGCTTGCTGGAAAGTGAACTGTTTGGCCACGAACGTGGCGCGTTCACAGGCGCAATTTCGCAGCGCATAGGGCGCTTTGAACTGGCGCACAAAGGCACGCTGTTTCTGGATGAAATCGGCGACATTCCGCTGGAACTGCAAACCAAGTTGCTGCGCGTTTTACAGGAAGGCGAGTTTGAACGCCTTGGCAGCACGCGCACGCTCAAAGTTGACGTGCGATTGGTCGCTGCAACTAACGCCAACCTGGAGCAATTGGTGGCCGAAAGGCAATTTCGCAGCGATTTATTTTACCGCTTGAATGTTTTCCCAATTCATTTGCCCCCGCTGCGCGAGCGGAGCGGTGACATTCCCTTGCTGGTCGCGTTTTTCGCGCAAAAGTTTGCGCGGCGCTTCCGAAAAAAGATCGAAACGATTCCCACTGATGCCATCGCACGACTTGAGCAATATCCCTGGCCTGGAAACGTGCGCGAACTGGAAAATTTCATTGAACGGGCTGTGATTTTGTCGCGTGGGTCGGAGCTGGAAATTCCGCTCGGAGAACCTACGCTGCCGAACGATTCCCCCCACGTCAGCACAGCACTTTCAATACCAGTTTCGGATCCCACAGTGACCACTTCATCAGCCATCACCTTGGCCGACAGTGAACGTGAAGCCATTTTGCGTGCCCTGCGCGAAACGAACTGGGTTGTCGGCGGTGAACAAGGTGCGGCGGCTCGGCTCGGACTGAAGCGCACCACCTTGATTTCAAGAATGAACAAACTTGGCATTGATCGAACTCGTCCCAAAGAGCTATGACGAAATTTCGACACTCGACGTTTTAATACTGTCGAACAGTGTCGAAATACCGACTTCAATTTCGACACTTCTTGCCTTCTAGCTCTCTTCTCTTACACCTTCAAATCTGTAACCTTTTTAGAATCAACCAGTTTCCTTTTCATTACTGGACAGACAATCTTTGGCATCTTCCTTGCCAATTCATCCGGCGAGGAGAAGGAAACAAATGATGAGGATCACTCAACAACTTGATGCAGAAGCAGTCACCCTAAAGGTGGAAGGCTGTCTGACAGGTGAGTGGGTGGAAGAAATGAAGCGATGCTGGGATGGGATACGAAATTCCACACCCTCGAAAGTGATCCTCATTGATCTGGCCGAAGTGACCTTTATTAACCCGGCAGGCAGGGAGTTGTTGGCGGAGATGGTTGAGGCAGGAGTGACGCCAACAGCAACCAATGTTATGACCAAGGAAGTCATCAGGGAAATCACCTGTGCTAGCAAATTGGGCACTTCGGTCAGTTCCGACCAAACGACGACACAAGTAAAAGAACAAACAAGAGAAGGAGGGAGGGTGATGTCGCGTCGGAATCAGAAAGGCAAAGCTGGGATGAAGTTTTTTGTTGGGCTGGTCGTGGCGGTAACGCTGGCGCTTCAAGGGGTGAAAGTGAAAGCGCAGAGCGCCGCTCCGATTGTTTTGGTGCCGCCCAACAATCAGGCTCAAGCTGTGGCGGATCATTCATTGCAGAGGGGTCAGGAGAATGACGTCACAGCTTTGAGCTTGCAACAGGCAATTCAATTCGCGATTGAGAACAATCTGAATACTAAACTGGCCAGCGAACGACGCAACGAATCGTTGGGCTTAAAAATGCAGGCTTTAGCAGCGTTACTGCCGAACGTTTCGGCAGCGGCGTCAGAAGCCAGCAATACCGTCAACTTGGCGGCGCAAGGACTGACGCCGAAGATCTTTCCGGTCCCGACGACCTTTATCGGACCATTCAGTTCGTTCGATGCGCGATTTCAATTCGCGCAATCGCTATTCAACCTAAGCTCCATTCGCAATTTTCAAGCGGCAAAAGCAGGAACAGAACTCGCCAATTTGCAGGAAAGGCTGGCGCGACAACAGGTCGCGTCGCTGGCTTCTCTGGCCTACTTAAACGCGCTGCGTACACAGCGGGAAGTTGAAACGGCACAAGCGAATCTAGAACTGGCCAAAAGCTTGTTGACGCTAGCCAACAACCAGAAAACGGCAGGCATTGCTACAGGAGTTGATGTTACACGCGCCGAAACGCGCCAAGCAGATCAGGATGTGCGTCTGGCAGAGGCACAAACGGCGGCGCAAACCGCAATGTTAAATCTGCTGCGTATCGCTGGATTACCGCTCAGCAGCCGACCGGTTTTGACCGACCCTTTGCGATTCGACGCGCAAATTCCACCTGTTGTGGAAGTCGCGCTGCAAACCGCATCACAGGATCGCGTGGAAATCGCCATCGCGGAACAAGAAGTCAAACAACAGAACTACGAGCGCAAAGCAGCACAGGCGGAGCTGTACCCGTCCGTGGAGTTTTTCGCGAACTATGGCAGTAGCGGTGTTCAGGTGAATGACTTGGCGTTGCCCACACGCAGCGTCGGCGTGCGAATGAACGTCCCGATTTTCAATGGCGGCGCAACATATGGCCGGATCAAATCCGCTAAGAGTCGCGAGACACAAAGCGAATTGCGCCTGAACGATACGCGCAAGCAGGTGGAACAAGACGTACGCAATACGCTGCAAACGTTGTCCACCGCTGCCAAACAAGTTAGCTCGGCGGATCAGCAAGTGAAACTGGCCCAGCGCGAACTGGAACAATCGCGTGATCGGTTTTCAGCGGGTGTTGGCGACAACATTGAAGTTCTGAACGCGCAAACTGCACTTGAAAACGCGCGCAATGCTCAAGTCTCGGCGCTGACGGCTTATAACTCTGCGCTCATCAATCTTGCTGCCGCACTGGGGCGCGCTGAAGAGTTCCGCTGGTAACCAAAGAAAGGATTATGCAGAAGCCCGCACGCAGTAAGGGCGCAACCCATTCACTTCGTGCGTGTTTCTGCAAATTCAATAAGAGCAGGCAATAGCTTGCCGAAGAAGATTTCGTTTGGGATTTGAAGGAGGGAGAACAATGTCTGCAACCACTGGATCACTAAAATTACCGACCGTCATCAACCGCGAAAGCAAAGCCGAAGAGCCAAAAAAGGCTGCGGTTGAGCCTGAAATCACAGAACAAAAAACACCATTGTTTAAGCGCCCAGCAATCAGAATCGCTCTGGTTGCTATCGCGTTTGTGGCAGTTAGCTTAGGGCTGCGGCATTACCTGCACGCGCTTTCGTATGAAACGACCGACAACGCTTTCATCGAAGGTGCCGTCGTCCAAATCAGTCCCAAAGTTAGCGGCTACGCCACCAAAGTGGCGGTCAAAGACAACCAGCACGTAAAGAAAGGCGATTTGCTGCTGGAAATTGATCCGCGCGATTACGAAAACAAACTGCTGGACGCCAAAGCGCAACTGCAAGCTGCGCAGGCTCGCCAAAAAACCGCACAACTGAATGTGGCGTTGACTCGTGCGACCACTTCGGCGGGCGTGCAACAGGCTGCTGCCGGATTGAGCCAGGCGCGTTCCAATGTGCATACGCGTGAAGCGCAGTTGAATGCCTACAATAATCAAATCGCTAAAGCGCAGGCGCAAGTGACTACGCAGGTCAGCAATGTTGCGCAGGCGAAAGCACAATTGACTTCTGCCGAAGCAGAAGCCACACGCGCGCAGGCGGATGCGCAACGGTATCAACAACTTTTCTCTAAGGACGAAGTTTCGCGCCAACAGTTTGAAAGTGCGCAGGCTGCGGCCAGAAGCTCTGCCGCCAAGGTTGAAGCCGCGAGAGCGGCTGTCGCCAGCGCGCAATCGCTGGTTGCGGAGCTGCAAGCCTCCGAGCGCGCCGCGCAGGAAACTTTGCGGCAGGCGCAATCGCAAGTTGGTGAAAGCCAGGCGATGGTGGGCGAAGCAGCAGGCAAACTGGCAGAAGCCAATTCCGCGCCGCAACAAATCGCAGTCAGTCGCGCACAAGTTGACACCGCCAGCGCTGACATTGCGCAGGCCGAAACCGCCGTCGCGCAAGCCGAACTGGATTTATCGCACACGAAAATTTATGCGCCGGAAGACGGCATTATCGCCAAAAAGAACGTCGCTGAAGGCGAGTTACTCAACCCCGGCAAACCGCTGCTGGCCATCGTGCCGGACGAGTTGTTTGTCACTGCCAATTTCAAAGAGACGCAGTTGAAATTGATGCGCCCCGGCCAGCCCGTTGAAATCAAAGTGGATGCGTATCCGGGAAAGGTCTTTGCGGGCAAAGTGGACAGCATTCAGGCGGGTAGTGGCGCGGCGTTCAGTCTGATGCCGCCGGAAAATGCCACAGGCAATTACGTCAAAGTTGTGCAGCGCATCCCCGTCAAAATCGTGTTCACCGAACCTGTGGATAAGAACTTTCCGCTGGGTCCTGGAATGTCCGTCGAGCCGGAAGTGAAAGTGAAGTAAGCAGGCTGGAACGGAGGAACCGATGAGCACAGAAGCAACAAAGACAGAAATCACGAATGAAGAAGCGGTTCCTGCTCCCATCGCCATCACGCCGGAACCCTGGAAGCCCAGCTTCAGCCCTTGGCTAATTGCCATTGCCGTTATGCTGGCGACATTTATGGAAGTGCTGGACACGACCATCGTCAATGTTTCGCTCCGGCATATTGCGGGCAATCTGGCGGCAGGCGAAGACGAAGCGACCTGGGTGCTGACCAGCTATCTGGTTTCAAACGCCATCGTGCTGCCCGCTAGCGCGTGGTTTTCAAAGTTCTTTGGACGCAAACGTTTTCTGATGACTTGCGTGGTCATCTTCACCATTTCTTCTTTTCTGTGCGGCGTTGCGACCAGCTTGCCGATCCTGATTTTCGCTCGCGTTCTGCAAGGCATCGGTGGTGGAGCACTGCAACCGATTGCCAATGCCGTGATGCTGGAATCCTTTCCGCCAAAAAAACGTGGAATGGCAATGGCGATTTATGGCTTGGGCGTGGTCGTGGCGCCAGTCATCGGTCCAACGCTGGGCGGCTGGATCACGGACAATTATTCGTGGCGCTGGGTGTTTTACATCAATGTCCCGATTGGCATTATTGCGCTGTTGATGATGCGCCGGTTTCTGGAAGACCCGCCATACATCAAAAATGCCAAGCCCGGACGCATTGACGCCGTTGGTTTTGGCTTGATGGCGTTGGGGCTGGCAACGCTGCAAATCATTTTGGACAAAGGTCAGCAAGACGACTGGTTCGAAGCTGCATGGATTGTCTGGGCATCAGTGATCGCAGTAGCTGCTTTGGTGGCTTTTGTGATCTGGGAGCTGCGCGTCAAAGACCCAATCGTTAACCTGCGAATTTTGCGCAATCGCAACTTTGCGCTTGGTGCTACTTTGATTACAGCAATGGGCATTATTGCTTATGCGCCAATGACGATCCTGCCGCAGTTTCTGCAAGGTCTGCTGGGTTATCCGGCGTTGAACAGTGGAATGGCGCTCAGCCCGCGCGGCCTGGGCGCGATGGTCGGAATGCCGCTGGTTGGCTTGTTGATCAGTCGCGTGGACAGCCGTCTGCTGATTGCCACTGGGTTCACACTAACGGCAATTACCTGTTTTCTGCTGGGCAACCTGACGCTGGATATTTCGGGCATGCATTTCGTGATGCCGAACGTCATTCAGGGAATCGCGATGGGCTTGATCTTCGTTCCGCTGACAACAACAGCGATGGGCACGCTGAAAAACGAAGAGATTGGCAACGCGACTGGCATTTTCAGTTTGGTGCGAAATATCGGCGCAGGCGTAGGCATTTCGCTGGTGACAACCGCTGTTTCGCGCAGCACGCAATCACACCAGACCACGCTGGCCGCGCATTTCACGCCGTACAGCTCGGTCTTTCAGGAAAAGCTACAGGCGTTGCAGCAAGGTCTTTCCTTGGAACAGGCCTACGGCGCTTTCAATGGAATGCTGATGAAACAGGCGAGCTTGCTTGCCTATGTGGATACGTTTCGCTGGATGGCGGTGGGATGTATCTTGTGCGTGCCGCTGGTTTTATTGCTGAAGAAAGCCAAGTCGAGCGGGCCGATTGCTGCGCACTGACAAAAAGGATCTCAAGAAGGGCCAAAAGCCGTAGGCGAACCGATTGATTCGCCTACGGCTTTTGGCTCTTCTCATTCGCTGGCGAAGCGCTTATTTCTGCGCTGCCGAAACTCGGATCAATTCTTTTGAAAACACGCGGTCAATCATTGGCTCGAAGTATTCCAGCGGTAGCGTTTCGTAATTTGGATCAAACGCAGCCTGATCCCACTCGTCGGTGAACTTTTTGGCCAGTTCAAACCAGGGCTGGTTTTCGTGCTGCTGCCGCAAATTCGGGTCCATCCCGAAATGCGCGTAATAGTGTTTTCCCTGAAAGTCTTGATGTGTGCGAATGATTTCGTAAATTTCGCTTGAAACGTATGGCTTCAAAATCTCAGCCGCAATTGCGGGATGGTTGACGACCGAAATCACTTTGCCGATGTCATGGCAAAGCGCGGCAACAACCATTTCCTCTGAAGCTCCATCACGAACTGCCCGCGTCGCCGTCTGCAATCCGTGCTGAAGCTGATTCATCGCAAAGCCATCCACTTGATCTTCCAACTGCTGCAACATGCCTTTGATCATTGCGGGCATTTGGGCTTGACGCTTGGCGACTTCGCCGCCGATTCTCATCCAATCTTCGGCGGTGCTTTGATCCATTCGGGTAAATGACATTGGGAATCTCCGTCAACGTAGCGCAGGTTTTCCAACCTGCGCCTGTTTTGTCTACTAGCCGATAAGCTTCTTAACAAAGCCTGAGCAACTTAGAAAACCTGCTCTACAATTCTATTTCTTCGGAAAATTCGGATCGGCCATCACTTCGGCAATTTGTTTGTTGTGGCGAATGTTGTGCAGCGGAATGTAGATCAGCCATTGATAGGCGTTAAGCGTCCCAAAAACCGGGAACGGATGATCCATCGTGTGGGCTTTCAGCGGCACTTGAGTCTCTTCGGCAA
>CAZXHW010000407.1:0-7265 GCA_964639915.1 uncultured Heliomicrobium sp. | reverse complement strand
ACATCGAATCGCTGCCGTACTTTGCCGCCTCGCATACGACTTACTCTAACTTCCAAAGAAAACAGGACTTTATGCCAGAGTGGTTTAAACGCTTCTTGCCGTTCATCAGTCTGATCGTTTTATGTGCGCTAATCCCCCTGGCGGAGTATTTCGTGCTCAACCAGGATCCAAAATTCATTACCTCGGGCAATCTGGCAGCGATTGCCCGGCAAACTGCCGTCATCACAATCATGGCCATGGGAATGACGATGGTCATGGTATCGGGTGGGATTGATCTTTCAGTTGGCTCGATGGTTGGTCTGGCAGGTGTTATCGGCTCGATGGCAATGGTTAAAGGCGGATTTCCGGTTGCCATAGGCTTTTTGGTTTGTGTGCTGGTTGGCGCCTCAAGTGGCCTGATCAACGGATCAGCAATCACTATTCTGAAAATTCCTGCCTTTATCGTCACGCTTGGCGCAATGGGGATTTATCGGGGTTTGGCGCTTTATCTTTGCGACGGAAACGCGGTCGTCGGGTTGCCGCAAAATGCAGGCTTCCTGGCGGAGAAAAATCTTCTTGGCGCAATCCCCTTGCCTTTACTGATGGTTGTAGCCATTGCCCTGATTGTCCATTTCGTTTTGAGCAGCACGCAACTCGGCAGATTCTGCTACGCGATGGGCAGTAATATCGAAGCCGCACGATACGCAGGCATTCGCGTCACGCGCTACCAAATTCTTTACTACACAATTCTTGGTGCGCTGGCCGGGCTGGCTGGCGCGATTGACACTTCCCGAACCGTCACCGGCCAGCCCAACGCTGGCGAAGGTTACGAACTGAACGTCATTGCCGCAGTCGTCATCGGCGGCGGCAGTTTAAGCGGCGGGCAAGGCACGGTTGTTGGCACCATCATTGGCTCATTGATTATGGGCGTGCTGGCGAATGGCGGAAACCTGCTGCAAATTTCACCTTTCATCCAAAAGATCGTCATTGGCTCGGTCATTGTGCTGGCAGTGACGTTTGACGAATTCCAACGGCGGCGCGTAGAAACCGCTGAAGCCTAAACTCAACCCAAAAACCAAAATACCTGCTATGAAAATTGCTCAATTCAAAACCAAAGCATCTGAAGAAGCTCGGCTGGGCTTGCTGAACAACGACGTAATCGTGGATATCACTGACATCGCGGCGACAACCCAAGATTTCATTGCCAAGGGCGCGGCAGCGATTCACGCAGCGAAAAACGCCAACGCTAAAACGGCATACGCGCTGGATGCCGTGGAATACCTTCCGGCGGTCACTCCCGGCAAAGTCATTGCCATTGGCCGCAATTATCACGACCACGCAATCGAAGGCGGCAGCGAACCACCTTCGTCTCCGCTGATCTTCACGAAGTTCACCAACTCCGTAAACGCGCACAACGCCAAAGTTACATTGCATTCGATCAGCGAAAAAATTGACTTTGAAGCCGAACTCGCTGTCGTCATCGGCAAACGCGCCAGCAAAGTCAGCGAAGCCGACGCGCTGGATTACGTTTTCGGTTATGCTTGCCTGAATGACGTGTCGGCGCGCGATCTGCAATTCGCCGACGGTCAGTGGGTTCGCGGCAAAGGTCTGGACGGCTTCTGCCCCATCGGCCCTTTTGTCGTCACCAAAGATGAAATCGCCGATCCGCAAGCGCTGAAAATCGAAGGCATCTTGAACGGCGAAGTCATGCAGTCATCCAACACCGACAAGATGATTTTCAAAGTGGCCTACTTGATTCACTACATCACCCAAGCCATCACGTTGGAACCGGGCGACGTAATCGCCACCGGCACGCCGGAAGGCGTAGGCGTCTTCCGCAACCCACCGGTGCTGCTGAAAGATGGCGACGTGTTTGAAGTCGTGATTGAAAACGTTGGCACGCTGCGCAACAGCTTCGTAAAAGAGTAACGACATTCTGGCTAATCTCTTTCCCCATAGCCCAGTAAAGCCATTGGCTTGCCTGGGCTATTTTCTTTTTGATTTTCAGATCATCGGTAAGAATTTCTCGCTGCTGAACGGTGTCCCTTGCCTCTCAGACAGCGATTGCGTTTAATGGGCTCGCCGAATCCGGCAATCATCATTTAACCCAAATTCGAAAGACGCAGCGAAGATGAGCAACTACTTCATCGGCATAGACAGCGGTACGCAAAGCACAAAAACAATCCTGCTCGACGCTGAAAGCGGGCAGATTATTTCTAGCGCCAGTCGGCATTATGACCTGATAGACGGTTTGCCCGCCGGTCACAAAGAACAACATCCTGCAGATTGGATTGACGCAGTTCGTTACGGCATCAAAACCGTTTTGGAAGAATCCGGGATTGATCGTTCAATGGTCAAAGGCATTGGCGTATCCGGCCAACAGCACGGCTTTGTCGCACTGGATGAACGTGACCAGGTCATCCGCGCAGCCAAACTCTGGTGCGACACTTCGACCAGCGTGGAATGCGAAGCCATCATTGGCTCGCTGGGCGGGTTGGAAAGAACGATTGAAACTGTCGGCAACGGAGTTCCGGCGGGCTTCACGGCTTCTAAAATTCTATGGCTGAAACAGCACGAACCGGAACACTTTGCGCGGCTGCGGTCGGTGTTGCTGCCGCACGATTACATCAATTTCTGGCTGACTGGGCGCAAGACAATGGAATGTGGCGACGCTTCGGGAACGGCGCTGTTGGATGTTCGCAACCGCGCCTGGTCAAAAGCAGCAATTGACGCGATTGATCCGAAAGTTGCCCAAATGCTGCCGGAGTTGATCGCTTCGGATGACATCGCTGGAACGTTACGCGAAGACCTTGCCGACGAATTCGGTTTAAGCAAAGACGTGATCGTCAGTTCCGGTGGTGGCGACAACATGATGGGTGCCATCGGCACGGGCAACGTCGCGCCGGGCGTTGTCACGGTCAGCCTGGGAACTTCGGGAACGATTTACGCTTGCGCAGAAAAGCCTGTGATTGATCCGCAAGGTGAAGTCGCGGCGTTTTGTGATTCCACAGGCAAATGGTTGCCGCTGGTTTGCACGATGAACGTGACCGTGGCGACCGAGATGGTGCGCGAACGGTTCGACCTTTCCCACGACGACCTGTCTGAAGCTGCCGCCTCTGTTCCCGCGGGAAACGATGGGCTGATGCTGATTCCCTTCTTTGAAGGCGAGCGCACGCCAAATTCGCCAGACGCGACGGGCGTTTATTTCGGCTTGCGAGACAAAACTTTTTCTGTAGCCCATTTCGCGCGTTCAGCAATGGAAGGAACGACTCTGGGGCTGAATTACGGCTTGAACCGGCTGCGCGAGCTTGGGATCAATCCCACAGAAATTCGTGCCACAGGCGGCGGCGCGAAAAGCGCCGTTTGGCGGCAGATTCTGGCCGACATTTTCAACGCCGAAGTGGTCTGCGTCGCCAACGAAGAAGGCGCGGCAGTCGGCGCAGCGGTTCAGGCTTTATGGGCTTTTGGCAAACAGCAAGGCAAGCCCGTGGCGATTGAAGAGCTTTGCCGCAAGTACATTGCGCTGGACGAAACGACGCGCGCCAAGCCGAACCCGGAACGAGTACAGCTTTATATTCAAATGCAGAAACTTCATGACAAGATCGTGCGTGACCTGTCGGAAAGCTTCAGCGCGCATAGACAATTGATTCAACACTAAAACTTGGAGACACCATGGCGAATACTTTTACCCGACGTGACCTGATCAAAATGAGCGCAATGGCAGCGGCCGCAATACCGTTTGCCGGGCTTCCTGATTTTGTCGCCGCGCAAACCGCTTCTGCTGACCCTTGGCGTGGTTTGAAAATTGGCGTGGCGACTTACACATTCCGCGAATGGCCGATTGAAGAAACCATCAAAGGCTTGCAGCGTTCAGGGATGAAGTACATTTCGATCAAGAACGTCAAAAATCACATTGACCTGTCGCACACCACCGAAGAGCGAAAAGCGCGCGCAAAGATGTTCCGCGACGCGGGTATGGTTCCGCTCAGCGTGGGCAATGTTTCAATGCGAACCGGCGAAGCCGATATTCGCAAAGCATTTGAATATGCCCGTGATATTGGCGTGACGACGATTGTTTGCGCTCCCAGCCAGGACGCAATTCCGATTCTGGACAAAATGGTCAAGGAATTCGACATCAAGCTGGCCATCCACAATCACGGCCCGGAAGACAAAGGCTTCTTTCCTTCGCCGTATGACGTGTGGAAAGCCGTTGAAAAATACGACAAGCGAATCGGCCTGTGCATTGACGTTGGCCACACAGCGCGTGCGGGCGTTGATCCGGCTGAGTCCATCCTCAAATGCAAAGATCGGCTTTACGACGTTCACTTGAAAGACATTTCAGCTCTGGGCAACCGCAACACGCCGATCGAAGGCGGACGCGGAATCCTGAATCTGAAATCCATCCTCGCGGCTTTGATCAAAATCCAATATCAAGGACTGGCCGGTTACGAGTACGAAAAAGACGGCAAAGACCCGTTGCCCGGTCTGACTGAAACGTTGGGCTATACTAAGGGGCTGTTGGCCGGAATGAAGTAAATTGCACACCAACGAAAGTCATTGCCTGATATGAGTCAAGGCTCTATTGCGGCGTCCAACCGTAACCATCTTTTTATTGGCCTGAGCTTGCTGTTATTTCTGCTGGCTTGCGCGACACCATGCCTGGAAATGTCCCAGAAGAGTGATCCCACCTGGTATGGATTGCGAATACTGGTGCTTGGCTGGCTGGGAATTTTGGTTGGCCAGTTCGCCTGGCTGGCAAATCCGTTGTGGCTGATTGGCCTGATAACCTTCGTTTTGCGTAAGTGGCTGGCTACGTTAATCGTGCTTGGATTTTCGCTGCTGTTTGCGCTCAACACGCTTTTGTTATTCGGAATCCCGCTTCCCGCAGACGAAAGCAACGTCAATCATACTTCCCTGGTTCGACTGCGGATTGGATTTTACCTTTGGCTGGCAAGCATCGCGATTTTGTTTGGCAGAGCCTTTGTCATGAAAACGCAATCAATTCGACAACATCGAACCACTCATCAACAGGAGGCGAACGATAAGCATTATGTTCACACGAAAGTTTTCTCAGATCGTAATCGCACTTTTGGCATTGACGATTGCGCTATCCGCGCAAACTGCCAAACGCCCACTCAAACTCGATGATATTCCGCGATTGCGCGACATACGCGATCCGCAATTATCCCCAGACGGCCAGACCATTGCGTTCGTCCTATCACAGGTTGACACCAAAGAAGACAAAAGCTCCGCTCACATTTGGACGGTCGGATACGACGGCAAAGGCGAACGGCAGATTACCTCCGGCCAGGAAAACGAATCGTCACCTCGCTTCAGCCCGGACGGCAAATACTTATCCTTCACTTCGTCCCGGAAAGGTCCAGCCAAAGGCAATCAGGTTTGGTTGCTTGACCGTAGCGGCGGTGAAGCCGTTCAGTTGACGGACGTAAAAGGCCGCTTGCAGGGGTACGAATGGTCGCCCGATTCCAAACGGCTGGCATTGGTAATCGGCGATCCGGATCCGGAAGCTGAAGCTAACGCGGCGGCAGCGGAAGGCGGCGGCAAACCCAAACCGCCAAAGCCCATCGTGCTTGATCGCTACAAATTCAAACAGGATGGCGCTGGGTACCTGACTTCCGGACGCAAAAGCTACATTTACCTCTTCGATATCGAAACCAAAAAACTCGACCGGCTGACAACCAGCAAATCTGACGAATCCTCACCTTCCTGGTCGCCGGATGGTTCGCGCATTGCGTTTTACAGCAATCACAATGCTGATCCGGATCGCGACTCGGATGGACAGTTGTACGTTGCAGAAGCAAAAGCGAATTCGCCGGAAAAGTTGCTGACAACTTCCGCCAATCGCGTTGGCCGTGGCCGTTTCGAATGGAGTCCTGATGGCAAGTGGCTCGCGCTGCTGGAAGACGACGAAAAGAAATGGGGCGCATACAACATGAGCCATCTGGCGATTGTGGCTGCCGACGGCAGCGCGGCCCCCAAACGATTGCCAACGGTTGACGCCTTGGACCGTGGCGTTTCTTCACCCAGATTCAGCGCAGACGGCAAATCAATTCTCTTCACAGTAACTGACAACCGGTCCGTGTATCCGGCGCAGGTCAATGTGACCAGCGGCAAAGTGGATAAGTTGTTAAATCCGCCCGTGGTTTTATCGGGCTGGGATTCAGCGGGAAATCGCTCCATCGTGCTATCTGGCACCTCTTCGAAATACACCGAAGTCTATGCCTTTGAAAATGGCTCGCTGCGACAGATCACACATCAGAACGACGCGCTGTTTTCCGAACTTGACCTGGGCCAAACTGAAGAAGTCGACTTCAAAAGCAAAGACGGAACGGACGTTTACGGCTTGCTGACCTATCCGGTTGGCTATGTCAAAGGAACCAAAGTTCCGATGCTGCTGCGGATTCATGGAGGCCCGAATGGCCAGGATCAACCGAACTTCAACTTTGAACGCCAGTTGTTTGCCGCCAATGGATATGCAGTGCTGAATGTAAATTATCGCGGCAGCTCCGGGCGCGGCCAGAAATTTTCGCGCGCAATTTTTGCCGATTGGGGACATTACGAAGTCGAAGATTTGCATGCGGCTGTGGATCACGTCGTCAAAATGGGAGTGGCTGATCCGGATCGTTTAGGCGTTGGCGGATGGAGCTACGGCGGCATTCTGACCGATTATCTGATTGCCAGCGACACTCGGTTCAAGGCGGCAACCAGCGGGGCGGGTACTGCCTTCACGGTTTCGTATTACGGCACTGACCATTACATTTCTCAGTACGACAACGAAATTGGCCCGCCGTGGAATCCCAAATCTTGGGAAACCTACCAGAAACTATCGTATCCGTTTCTGCACGCTGATCGAATTAAAACGCCGACGCTGTTTCTGGGCGGCGACAAAGATTTCAACGTGCCGATTGCCGGAGGCGAGCAAATGTACCAAGCGCTGCGCAGCCTGGGCATTGAAACGCAACTGGTCATTTACCCCAACGAAAATCACGGCATCCAGCGACCCAGCTATGTTCGTGATCGTTATGAACGCTATCTGGCCTGGTACGACAAATACCTGAAGAAAGCGCCTGCCCCAGCGGCTGCTTCTAGCGCAGGCAAAGTCGAACGATAAAACAGCCAACCAGTCAGTGCCGCAACCGGTGGTAAGCAACGCTTGTTACCAGTTGCGGCGCTGATTCGACATCCTATGAAAAAGATCGTCGAGTGCATTCCCAATTTCAGCGAAGGCCGGGATGCCCAAAAGATTGAATTGCTTGCGGCAACCA
>CAZXHW010000406.1:0-7302 GCA_964639915.1 uncultured Heliomicrobium sp. | reverse complement strand
CTCTTTCGACCGAATCCTTCATCTCGGCGGCGTCGTTCCAGGAAACAACTCGTGTGTTGACTGAAGCGGCAATTTCAGGCCGCGTGGATTACCTGCGCGGATTGAAAGAAAACGTGATCATGGGACGGCTGATTCCGGCGGGAACCGGCATGGAACTTTACCGGAAAGTCAAAATTGATCACGATCCTACGATGCGGGATTTGTCAGCGGAGGAAATGGACGAAACACAGAGCTACATCGAACAGATGGTAGCGGCTGCAAGTGCGCGTCCAGTGCCGGAACCTGAAGTCGAAGTTGACGATACCGATTTGGAAGAATTGGGCATCGGACTTGACGATGAAGTCACCTTCGATGAACCGGCTGAGGATGAAGACATCGAAAAATTCGACGTGGACGAAGAAGAATTCGCCATAGACGAAGAAGAGTAAGTCTCTCAGAATTCAGAACTTTAAGCCGCAAGCGCCTGGTGCTCTTGCGGCTTTTTGTTTGACTTGACCGTGAACGAAAAAACTCGGAGCGAGCCGAATAGTCAATTGACCGATTCTGCCTGCTCCGAGTTTCTATATGAACAGAAAATACCCCGCGCTTAGAAAGTGCCGCACTTCCCGTTCAGCAATGCCCAAATGTCAGCCAAAAGGAACATATCAGCATGACGATTTTCTTTGATCGCCAGAACGGTTTGCGTGTTCAACGTGTCGAGCAATGAAATGGGCGAAAGCGTCACGCCATTGCTCAACGTCACTGGGGCAAACGATATGCGCGAACATGAAAGCGCGCTCCAGAATGTGTTGAAAACCACTGGCGACCCGCCGCCGCCTTGTGCCGCCATACTGAGCTGAGCTGTGACGTATTCTTTGTTGATCCGCTGCATTGCACTGGCTCCACCTTGCAAAGCTTGGCGCACGGCAGGCAGGTTCTGCTGGATGCCGACCGGATTATTGGCATTGATGCCTGAAATCAGGACCGTGCCTCCTGGCAGGTAGCGGGAATTGCTGATCCAGTATTGCGTCGCACGCCAGCAAATCGTGTCGCACTTGATCGGAACAGTGTCACACATTTCGCCGAAGTTATAGTTTGCGCAAACACCACCATCACCAACCACAATGTTCGTAATGATGTCATTGCCAACATCGCCACCACAGTTCCCTTTTGCATCCTGACCGTCCGCAGTGACTCCGCCGCTTGATGGCTGCACTTCCAGAACACCATAAGTTCCAGCAGGAACACTAAATTGATAAAACCCGTCGTTGTTGGTTTTGGCAATTTGACCGGTTGCCTGCCCTGAAGCGTTCAGTAACCTGATTTCAACATTGGACAGGCCGCCTTCACCTGAATCTTTGACGCCATTTTTATTGGTGTCGCAATAAACGTATCCGGAAATCCCTCCCGGCGTTTTCTGACACGGCCAGCAAACGAATTCGCAGACTTTTCCGGTCGGATACCAGCCGATGGAACCTGAGGTCAGCCCTGAATCAATGCTGACATAGCGATCGTCCTGGGTTTCCATACGCTTGACGGTTATAGATTCCAGAACAACGGAAACAGTACCGGCGCCGCTTGCGCGTTTAATTTCAACGGCAAACTGAAAACAACCTCTGAATGCCGGTGACGAGGTAGAAAGCGCAAACGTAATGTCATGAGTTCTATTTCCGCTACTGCCCGCAGCAATGATAAACGGCAGAAACTGACCCACACCTTTTATGTCTCCTCCGTTTACTTTGACTTTCACAGCCGGATGAAGGCTGGTTAAAGTCGCACCGCCATTTCCAAGCGTAAACATCGCAATTTGCTGAGCCACGCTTTTGTCCGGGTTCAGGAGGTTTACCGTCACCATATCGCCGTCCGTGGCACCATTGCTGGCAATTTGCATTTCTCCATCCCAGAAACTGTCAGTGCAAGACAAAGCCTGCACCGTGGAATTGGGAACCGAGAAAGAGAAACCTTCAATCTTCGCAGCTTGGGTCGGCATAGGCCTGCCAAAAGTTTGAGGCCCTACGGTAAAAACCGACGCCTGATCCGAATCCAAGGTCAAAATCATCGGGTCCGGCAGCCCGAAAACGTCATCCTGATTGTCAGGCCCAAAGATGGTGCCGTGCGTTACCTGGGCGACTCGCACCTGCTTGGGCGATAGATTTTGGTAAAAAATGCTGCCATAACCCGCCACATTGCCTGCGCTAGAAACCACTAAACACGTGTTCGAACCGGGCGCGACCAGTTCCTGTCCCGGAAGTTTAATTCCGGGGGCAATGCGAATTTTTGCGCCCCCAATTGTGATTGAACCGTTTACCCCACCTAGCGAAGGCGAAAAGCTGGTAACAATGCCGCAAACCTGGGAAATGTTTTGGCCCGTACTGGGGTCTCCGTTGAGCGCGTTAATCCGCCCTGAGCCATCAAAGCAAAACGAAAAGCACTGATCGCTATAAACGGACACGCCCTTCAGGGCAGCGCCTGGGGCAATGACATACGTCAGGCCACCAATCGTAATGGAACCTGCCGCGCTGGGACTCGCCGGAAGGTAGGCAGAAACGACTCCGCAAACTTTTGCTCCAGTGGGCGGCGGTGCAAATGCCTGCACAGCTCTGAGCGCCAGTTTCTGCAAAATTGGAATAGACCCTGATGGAAGCGAAGTCAGCAATGCCAGACAGCACGCTAAAACGACAAAAATAAGCGCAGTTCGTCTTTTCATCTTTCCTCCGAAAAAAGAATGACAATGACCCAAGCACCGGCTTGCGAGCATTTCAAGGTTTGGTTTTTGCTGGCTCTCTTCAGGGCTTATGAGAAGAAGTCAGACGGGCTGATAGCGCTGCGGCCCCAGTGATGTTTCAGCGCTGTGAAAGCAGAGAATTGTCAGCGGCAGAGTAATGAGGCTCTGCCGCTGACAAGGAAATTCAGAAAGCTACTTTGTTAGCAGCGTCCGTTAAGCAACGCCAGAATGGATGCCAAGGCAGCCATATCTTGCGTGCGATTTTCTTTAATTGCCAACAGAGATTGCGAGAACAGCGTGTCGAGCAATGAATCACGCGAAAGCGTGACACCGTTGGACAAGGTCACTGGCGTAAAGTCCAAACCGGAACAACGCAGCGGACTCCAGAAGACGTTGAAGACAACCGGTGAGCCGGTTCCGCCGTGCGACGCAAAGCTCATTTGCAAGGCAACAAATTCCTTGTTGAGCTGTTGTGCCGGACCGGAGCCGCCTGCCAATACCTGGCGAATCAACGATTCGTTACGCTGAATGCTAATCGGATTGTTGAAGTTGACTCCACCGACCAGAATCGCGCCATTCGGCCAACGGCTCAGCGAAGCAAGCTGCCAATACGATGCGGCTCTGAAGCAGATGGTATCGCACTTAAACGGCATCGGCGGAGGCGTCGGTGTCGGCGTTGGCGATGGTGTCGGCGTTGGTGACGGCGTCGGAGTTGGTGACGGCGTCGGTGTTGGCTGCAAGAAACAGCCATTACAGATCACACCGCAAATTGGTCCGCTCGGGTACATTCCAATTCCGCCGGTTTGCAATCCTGAGCCTTCCGTTTCATTGCCCATGCGTTTGACGACAACATAATCAAATGCAACGCTGGTCATGCCCTGGCCGCCAGTACGTTTAATGTCAACGCCGAGTTGGAAACAGCCATTGAGCGATGATGCCATGTCCATCGAAAAGATCAGCGTAATGGTTTGAGTGCGTAATCCGGCTGCACCGGCAGGGACCATCAATGGAATAAAGAATCCTGGGCTGACCGGACCATTATTCGCCACCATCATGCTGATTCGCGGATGAATCTGATTCACTACAACCCCGCCATTTTGGACGGTGAACATCGCCAAAATTTGCGGTAAAGAGCCATTCGGGTTTTGCGTGAAGAGCGTAATCATGTCGCCTTCAGTCGCTCCCTTTGAGGCAATGGAGAAGAAAATGTCCCAGAAGGAATCTGTGCAAGACAACGCCCGCACAGTTGTGTTTGGCAACGTGGCCATAATTCCTTGCGGGGTTGTTCCGGGAATCGTCGGGAAAAATCCGAAGTTTGCCGGATTTGCGTTGAATGAAGAAACGCCCCCCGTGGTGGAGGATGAAACCAGGAAACTCAGCGGTCGTGGTAGCAAGAATGTATCATCCTCGGTTCCACCAATCAGCCCGTGAGTAACAACCGGCGCTGAAAACTGCGAACAGGGACTTTCGCCAATACTGATCACAGAACCAGGCGCTACAAGTCCATTGCTCAACACCAGCGGCGAGATGCAAACATTCGATCCAATTGCGATTGAATCTTGTCCGGGTAAGGCAATTCCCTGCAAGATCGGAAGCGTCACTCCGCCCAGCGTAATTGATCCCTGAACACCGCCAAGCGAGCGATTGAACTGAGTGACAACACCGCAAACACTGGTTACATTGCCAGGGTTGTCGCCAACTGAACTTGGCGTTACCAGTCGCCCGTTGATGTTGATTGTTCCAGCCAGGCATTGGCTGCTGCCGACTGTAACATTGCCAAGACTGACGCCAGGAGCAATTGTATAGCTCATACCGCCGATGGTGATTGATCCAGTTGCAGTGGCAGTTGCAGCCAGGTGATTCGTGACTTGTCCGCAGGCATAGATCGGATTTGTGACATTCACCAAAATGGCGCTGTTATGTGTAACCTGGCCGCCGCCATTCAATGTCGCGATCAAGCACATGTTCGAGCCGACATTAATGTCCATCTGACCTTTGATCGTTACGTTCGGAGCAATGACATAATTCGATCCGCCGATGGAAATAGCGCCAGGAGTTCCCGGCGTGGCAGGCGTAAAACTATTAATTCCACCGCAAGCCGTGATGATGTTACCGCTGACGGCTGTTGGTGGAACGATTTGATTCGAATTGTTAAAAACTGCGTCAAGGCAAATGTTGGCGCCAAGGTTTATAAGGGATTGACCAAAAATTGAAGTACCGGGCGCGATTGTATAATTCGTACCACTGAGGTTGATTGAACCGGCAGTAGTCACCGTTGCAGGATTGAAAGCTTGTACCACGCCACAAATCGCCACTGCTGTTTCAGCCGATGCTGGCGAAGTCTTCCACTTGGCGACTGCGGCCAGGCAAAGCGCCAGACAGAGTGTGAGTATCGTTGTTTTCATTCGCATAGAACTGTCTCCTTGAAGAGGGTCGGGAGGGCTGGCCAATAGATGACCTTTTCCCTGTGAGGTACTTTCGCCTGCTGTCCGATACCATCTTCGGAAAAACGCAGATTAAATCCAGAGTTTAAATAGGGAACCGCGGCTTTATCCTTAATCAATTGCGATTGAACTGAGAGGTGGCAATTGACCAAGTTTAGCCTTGATCCTTTAATAATTCAGATTCGTTGCCTAAATGTAGAAGCGCGAGTATGCAGACTCAGCCTCAACATCAAAGCGCCGAAACGGTTTGATAGAAAAGTTGTCAATGACTAGAAGCGTGGCAGATTAGGGAACCTCCACCACTCTAAATTGAGCAGGAACAGGCCTTAAATTGCCGGAGATCGCAATTTCGGCCCTCAATAATTTAACCCAGTGAGAATTCGTCGAAGAATACGTTCGTAACTTGGAACGGCTCTGACGCAGTCAGCCTTACATGGGTTGGCCGAAGAATTTCACTTTGAAAGAAGATTCCCTTCCGTCAAAGCTAAAATCCTTAATCACGGGTTGTCAGGAGCATCAATGAACGATTGCCTATGAGATAGGACGATGATCTGGGAGGGGCTGCAAGCCTTCAAGCCGGTTTGCCCGCAACCAAATCTCCTGATCAACCTGGTATTTCACCGAGATTCAAAAGATGAAAAAGCAGCGCCAAAGCCCGACCTAAGACTTAAACAATTGGTGAGTTACCTAAGATATTGAGGCGTAAGTGAGGAACTCATCCGGGCGTGAGTGTACGCATTTTGCCAGCAACCGTCTATAGGTTTTCAGCATGCGCGAGCAAATTTAATCTTTCAGCATCAAACACTTGGCCCGATTCACTTCAATTTTTCATTCATTTCATCGGAGCGTTAAATTTGGCGATGCGCCCTTTTTCACCGACTGCCCACCCAATCCCACCACCCCGACGAGCAAAGCTGAATGCGTGGTATCCATCATTGCCGAGGTTCTTCCAACTCGTCCCATCATTTTCCGAAATGTCCGTCCCCGATGGTCCAGCGGCAATCAACGTAGATCGTCCGATCCAGGTAACTGCTGACCGGAACGCAGTCAAACCGGAATTTTTTATAAGCGACCAGTTACGGCCTCCATCATGCGAGATGGCAATCTGGTCGCTGGCTTCTTTCTCCTTCTGGTAATCCCCACCGACAATAATGCCGGTTTCTGCACCTTTGAACGCAATCGAGAAAATGCCCGATGCAGCATTGCCAGTTTTAATTGGAGTGCTGGTGACAAGCCAGGTTTTGCCCTTATCGGTGGTGCGAAAGACGCGTGCAGTTTTGGCTCCACCGGTAGCAAACCAGGCATTGGACTTCCCTTGCGTGATTAAGCAGGTTCCGCTGGCAGCAAAGGCGCCTTCGCCTTCCAGCGCTGCCGGCATATTTTCCGGAGCAATTGGCGTCCAGGTTTTTCCGCCATCGCTGGTGCGAATGATGACAAAGCGGCCATCAACCGGGTCACTGACTGCCAAACCATTGTTCATATCCCAGAAGGCAATGGCATCAAAGAACGCTTTCGGATTTTGGTTGGTAAATTGCAGCAACCAGTTTTCGCCGCCATCAGTAGTTTTATAAATCCTGGAGCTTTCGCCCGGCCCAATGCTCAGCAAATAAGCTGTTTTTGCGTCGAAGGCTTCGACATCACGAAAGTCCAACTTTTCAGCGCCGGGCACGACAGCGGCTTGCCAAGTTTTACCGCCATCAATGGTTCTGGCATACGTTCCCTTTGCGCCACTGGCCCAGGCGATTTGATCTGAAACCGCGCTCACTCCGCGAAAGCGAACGGACGTGCCGCTGGATTGCGTCGCCCATTGCGCTTGAGCGGTCGCAGTGACCAACAAAAGCCCCAACAGAAAGAAAATTCTTTTTGTCATAGGTTTTCTCCAAGTTCTGTGTGAAAGCAGGAATTGTCTCTACTCTAACCAAAAAACGAAAAAGGCGGAAGCGCTTGCAGATTGCCAAGCGTTTCCGCCGATTGTATTGCTATCCGTTGTTATTTAACGTTCGGATCCGCTTCGATGACGACTTTGGTACTCATCTCTTTGCCGTCAATCGTCAGCTTGACCAGATAAACTCCGGGTTCGAGCGGCAGACCGGCATTCAAACCTCCACGACCGCCGAAGCCCCCGCCTCCGCCTTGACCACCCTGGCCGCCCTG
>CAZXHW010000405.1:0-7321 GCA_964639915.1 uncultured Heliomicrobium sp. | reverse complement strand
TGCCCAAATAGGCGCACCGACACTCGTGCCGCCCGCATAATCAATCCATTTGCCGCCGACCACGGCTTGATAACTCTGTGATGTCAACGCTTCACCGGGCTGACGTTGAACAGAAGGACCGGCAGCCATCATTGCCACGTCGGGGAAGCCACGACCATAAGGCACGACCGCCGGCCGCCCGGCTCCACGTGCGTAATGGCCGCGCAAGACAGATTCTTGCCAAGCTGGAATGGGCACGTCTTCGCTGAACCCGCCGGAACCAGCCAGCCGGTCGAAATGAATCGTCTTTTGAATGCCCGGAGGAGGTGGCCCGCTCCACGCAACTTCGGTCAGCGGGGTTTGACTGGTGACCATGGTTCCGCCGACGGCCAGCACGCGCTCTTCGACGGCGGGAAACACGCCGTGCGGCCACGGAGCGTCGCTGACGTAACGGCCATCTTTGATGTGGCGTGGAATTCCATCGAAGGCTCCCCAATCGCCTGCCGCCGAAATCACCGTGATGCCAAGCGCCGCGCATTGATTCAGCAAGCCCGAAATCACGCTGTGTCCGTGCATTGCGTAATAACGACGTTCGGGTGTGATCCAACTGGTACAAGCGATGGTTGGTGCGTTGGTTTTGTCTCCAATGACTGCCAGCAAAAACGCCGACCACGGATCGCTCATGGTTGTTGGGTCAATGTGGTACACGACAATCTTTGCGCCCGGAGCCATTGCGCCAGCCCATTCCACCGTCATTGTCGTTTCCAGCGACAGCACTGGATCAGCCTTGCCTGATTTCGCTGCGCCGACTTGCTTCACGGCAATGCGACTGGCGTCCAAGCCATGTGCGTTCCAGAACGTGAAAAGATCGCCGGTTTTGAGTTCGCCGCCGAGCGACATCAAGGCGATGGTTTCTCCGCTGCCGTCCCAGTTGTCAGGGAACTTATAGATTCTGCGAATGTCTGCTGGCGTGAATCCAGCAGCATTTGCCGGAACTTCTCGCGACAATTCGCGCGTGACTCTTGCCAGCGGATCGAGCGAGCCCGTAACAGGAAGCAAACGACCGGTTGCGCGCCGTTCGTCAATCAAGCCACTGACTTTTTGGACATATCCCGCCAATCGGCGCGGCATTGCCAGTGGCATTCGCGCTGCACGCGTGTCACCACTTTTTTTCAGCCACGCCAGCATTTCGCTGCCGAAAGCCGTTTCGATCTGATCCGTTGTCGCGCGAACGAACATCAATTGTTTGTTCGCTTCAGGCGAATCAATCACCGCCATTCCATGAGCGTGCAGCCAATCTGCGACTTGCTGCCGTTCGTCTTGTGGCAAAGCGATCAACGAAGCCAATTCTTCTCGATTCAGATGCTGCCCATAATTCGCGTGTATCGGGTCGGAAACCTGCTCGGCCAGCGATTGCAGCCGAGCAGGTTCGCTTTCGTGAAAGATCAACGTCAGCGTTACCGTTTCAGGCACGGCCAGCCGCCTTTGCCAAGGATTTGGTTGCAGTGTTGATTCGCACGTACCCTTTCATCGCCGCGATGCGCAGAATTTCCATTGCTGAATGGCAAGCTTCTTCCTGAGTGACTTCGCATTCAGTTGCCAGCTTTGCGGCAGCTTCAAGCAAGTCTGCGACGGAATGCTGACGCTGGATTGCCGCGACTAAAGGATTTAACTTCGGCGAAATTCGACAGGGAACTGACGCTAAACGATGGGCCATTCCGGAAACGTCTGTAACCAGATCGTGGTACACGTCCAGCACGCCTTGTGCGCCGCCTGTCATTACCGGCTCGGTTCGCAAATCCAGCCGGAACTGCGCCATCAATTCGTACGTGCATTTCGGCAATTCATCGAAATCCGGGACACCGGATTCGTGGTTGATGTTCAAAATATCAGCCTTTGTGCCAGATAGATGTTTGATCAGCGAACCGACGACGTCCGAAGTGTTGGTGCGGGGCACAGGGAAGAAGCCCGCCGTGGCCATCGTGAAGGATTGGTGATCGTCTAGTTCCAGGCGGCCTGCGCGATTGACGACTTTCTGCGATTCCCACCACCAGGATTGGGCGGCTTTGTTGTTGCCGTAAAAGTGCCTAGCCATCGTCAGGAAAGCTCCGTATTCGCCGCGAATGTAATCCGCGTAGGCTTTCCACAATGCTTCGGAACTCAATTCAGGCTGCGAACGCATGGTGTTAAAAGTGTAGGCCGCGCGATGGCCGCTTTGCATTGCCAGCGTGACGCCGGAAGACAGAATTGGATCAACGAAGATTGCCGCGTCGCCCGCGGCTGCCCATCCTTTGCCAATTGGCGAACGCGCCCACGATGACCAATCCTGGCTGGCAGAAACTCGTTTGCCGTCAGGCAAAATGTCTGTGCGGATTTTGGCGTTTTTGACCAGGCCGGAAACTTCGGGGCAGGAATTCAGCATCCGCCACCAGAAAGTTTCCAGATCGTCGTCGCCCAGGTTGCGTTTGAACTTGTCTGTGCGGGTTACGGCTCCGACAGACATAATGTCCGGGCCAATGGGGAAGTACCAAATCCAGCCTTCATCCACCGCAGCAATGAACACAGTCGAACGGTCGCGTTTGCCGTTGAAGGTCACTTTCCATTCCGCGCCCGACAGATAGCCGTACACCGCAAAATTGTTCATTGTCGGATCGTATTCACGGTCGGCTTTGGTCAAAAAGCTCATCAAACCGCTGGCATCCAGAATGAACGGCGTAACAATTCGCCCTGACTGACCTTCATCGTTTTCCCAGTCAATGGCTTCGACCGCACCTTCGGCGTTGCGATGAACTGCGGTGGCTTTCGTGCCTTCACGTACGTCACAGCCAAAATCACGCGCTTTATCCAGCAGCATTTTGTCAAACTCAGCGCGGCGAACATTGAAAGCCGTAACAGGCGTTTCCAGGTATCCCAGCCGATCTACCACACCGCGAAAATCCTGACCCGTAACGTCAATGACATCAGTTCCGGTTTCGGGCAGCTTCACATCACGCAGCCGCAGGTAATCGGCGCTCCACGGCTGACGGTTTTCGCCCCAGACGAAAACGATGCCCATCTTTTTAACGAAGTCGGTTTGCTCCAAATCTTCGTAAATTCCCAAATCACGCAGCACTCCGTTTGCCGCTGGAATAGTAGATTCGCCGATGTGGTACCGCGGAAAACGCGCGCGTTCCAAAACCGTGATGTTCAATGTTGGATCATATTTTTTGGCGATAGCGGCAAAAGTGCTGCCCGCCGGGCCTCCGCCGATAACGACACAATCGCGCTGCTCAATGTTCATTGCTCTCCTTTGCTCAAAAAAGATTACGAAGCCGCACAAAGGAACACGAATCCCAAACGAAATCTCTTCGTGCCGATTCGTGTCCTTTGTGGAGGGTTATTTGTTTAAGGCTGAATGCTCAGCTTTTAGAAGCCCGGATCGTAGTCGCTTTCCAGGTGCTTCATCTCTTGAACGGAGGCAGTGCCGGGTTGAGTAGGCAGAATCAGATGGACGCGGCTGGGTTCATTTTCAACAACCACAAAATTAACACCCGCTGGAATGGAAACGCCTGCGTCGGTCAGCGCGCGGTTCGGATTGTCCATAAGTTTCTGTTTGAACTGTTCGTCGCTCCAGGCTTTCGCCACGATTCCGCGCCAGGCAGTTTGAACGTCAGGTGTCATTGCAGTTTTTGCTGTAGCCATATTTTTAGTTTTCTCCTTCTCAGTTTGGTCGTTATTTAGGCAGCCGCTTTTCGGCTGACTTGTGGTTTGGAAACGAAAGCCGACAAACGATTTCGCAGCTCCGTTTCGGGAATGTGCCCGCCGTCTGGCGACGAGCAACAAATTCGTGTGGTTTCGTAAGCAGCCAGAGCGATCAGCCGGCGATCTTCTGCCGATTGGCGGGCCGTTACTTCCAGAGCGTCTTCGACGTGCTCGGCGTCGGCGCTCATTGAGCTGTGGACTCGCAAACAGCGGGTCGCTTTTATGTTTGGCGGCAAGACGGCTTCGACTTGTCGCAGATAATCTTTGTCGTTGGTTGTCGCCAATCGTTCCAGCGCGTACGCGTAACCAATACATCCGGCTGGGTTTCCGGAACGAACCAGTTTCGTAAAGTAATCAACCAGCGCTGCGGCGGTTGGCGGAATCAGCTCCGTCACCAGTTTTTCCGCGTCGTACCCAAGCGCCACCAAATCCCGCAGCGCCAGTTGATCGTGTCCCCCTTCGTCCTCGACTTTGCTTTTTGAATAATCAGCCATCTCCTGTTTGCCAGTCGCCGCGAAGCGTTTGGCTGCTTCGGCCATCAGCCGCGGCGTGGCGTGAGTGGTGTGGTAGTACCCGGCCAAGCGCCAAGCCCAGCGTTCAGCAGTCAGCGCCGGGCGCGTCACCGTGCGGGGCAATAAGCATTGTGCGGCGGCGATGACGCCATCCAGCAACTGGCGAGTCGTCGCCAAATTTCCGGCTCCCTGCATTGGCTCCGCGAACGGGTCATTGCCGTTTGCATCTGTCAATTGATGAAGCCAGGCACGCTCTTCAGTCGCCACAACCGCTTTGTTTGGTTCTACTTTCACCCACTCAATCATTTGTTTCGTTCCTCCTTCCAACGCGGCGGATTCTACTCAAGTGGCGATTTCGACTCATGAGGTTTGGGTGATGGCTTGGTGATGCTTTGGTGATAGTTTGGGCGAAAAAGAAAAACGCGCAAAGTTTCGATTGAAACCTTGCGCGTTGAATGGAATCCGGGATTTCCAGCCAAATTTACGGCGCGAAATACCCGGCCACGTCAACCACCAGATTCGTGCCGCTGACGGAATAAAGCTTAAAGGCTCCGTCAGTGCCCAAACCGATGGTGAAATGGCGATTCAGGATTTGCCCTCCGACATAATTAGAGCTGGCGATAAGCGGCCTGGTCACGTCACTTGGCCACAGGGTCAGGAAGCCGTTGACTGTTGGTTGAACAACAGTGGCATTTCCGACGATGGCCTTTGCCGTTGCGGGAACGGTGCAAGTACCGCGAGCGAGTTGTGATGTATCCGTCAACGCAACAATGGGTGTTCCCGGCGTAAAGCAGCCGGTTGCGCTGGGACGTGTATCCAGCAATCTAAACGGCGTAATCGCTGTAAACAGCAAGCCCAGACCGTTGGCATCCATTGCTTCTGCGCTGAAATAACCGTGAATGTCAATTACCAGGTTCGTCGTGCCGGTGCCCGAAATATTTACAACGGCTGAAAATTGCCCCGATCCAGACAAGCCTGTGTAAAATTGCGAATTCAGCGTTTGACCAGGCTTAAAGTTTCCGTTGGCAGTCAACGGCACAGCCACATCTGATGGATACAGAGTCAGGAATCCCTGGCCTGTTGGCCCGACAGTTGTTGCGTTGCCGACCAAACCTTTTGCTGCGCTGGGAATTGTCACGCCGCTGCAAGTAGTTGTGCCTTGTACTATAAGAGAAACTCCGCTGGTCAACGGCACTCCAGGCGTAGTACAAGCCGTCGCCATTGGTCTGGTGTCCACCAACCGTAAGGGTTGAGGCAATGGATGGTAATACAAACCGCCGGCAGCCGGAGGCGCGTAATACCCTGAAACGTCCGCAACAACGTGAGTCGTGTTGGATGCGAATATCTTGAATGCTCCATCCGCATTTCCCAATCCAACTGTGAAGACGTTGTTTAAAACTTCGTTTGCGGGGAAGTTGGTCGTTGCAGTGAATGGTTGCATGGCATCACTGGGGAAAACCGTCAGGAAGCCTTGTGCAGCAGGATTCACAGTTGTGACATTGCCAACAATTGCATTGGCTGTCGCGGGAATTCCACAAATACCGCGCGCAACCTGGGTAAGCGTATTTCCTCCGGCGAGCGGAGTACCCGGCGGATTACGCGTGTCGAGAATGCGGCACGGCGTGAGTGGGTAGTACATCAAACCTGTACCGCTGATAACGACAGTGTAACTACGCGTCCCCATACACATACTGCTGTCAGTCGCCTTAATGGCAAAGTTATAGACGCCTGCAGTGTTTGGCGTGCCTACCAAAGCGCCACCTGCAATATTGATATTGGGAGGTAAAGAGCCTGAATCAAGCGTGAAGGTATATGACCCCATTCCGCCGCTTGCAGTTAACGGCTGGTTATAAGCCGTTCCGACAAAGCCTGCGGGCAGAGTTGCCGGGGTAATGGTGATTGTCGGGCAACCGCCAGTTGGAACGCATGAACTGGCTACGCCTGCGTTGGTGATGGTGACGGAATCCACGAACCAGCCAACGTCCGCTGCACTGGTGTCATCGCCTTCGCGCCAACGCAGCATCACGTTGTTTCCAGTCAAAAAGGCTAGATTGACTGTGACCTGCGTCATCGCGCCGATGGTTCCACCGCCCCAGGCACGCAAGCCTCCAATTGGACTGCTGAAGCCTGTGCTGATCGTCGCGTTGAAACCTCCAGCAGTGAAATTCGCGTCCGGCACCACAGTCCACGCTGCACCGCCGTTGGTCGAGTATTCCAGCGTGCCACCGTCATAAAAGGTGGTTCCACCGGCATTGGTTTCAAAGTCGAATGTGTGCCAGAAACTCAGGGTTGTGCTGGCATTCGCGCCAAACACAGGTGTCACCAACGCGCGCTCTGAAACCGCAGTTTGGCTGGCGGAAAACCATGAATGCGTGGCAGTCTGTGATTGGGCATTTGACCAAACCCAATCCACTCCTCCGCTAATCGCCTGATGTGTCCAGCCCGGATTATCAAAACCGCCGCCGCTTAACGCGCCTTCGAACGTTTCCGTCAACGTGCTCAAGCTGACTGGTCCGGTTGGCGTTCCGCTCTTTTCGATGGTATTGGTGTCGGCAAAGGAATTAGATGTGTCTGTTGCACGGACGACGTAATAATAAGTTGTTCCGCTCATCAACGCGCCGCTATCCGTGTAACTGGTCGAGCCGGTTGTTGAAATCAAGGTTCCCGGTCCGGGAGTAAAGCCGGAAGTCGTCGCGCGATAAATTGAGTAACTGATTGGTCCAGCGCAACTGGCGGTAGCGGCCGACCAGGTCAGGTTGAGTGTGCAAGTCGCCAGGGCGGGGTTCGTTACGCTACTCAGTCCGGCGAAAGTTGGCGGCAAAATACACGCGCCAGTCGCTGTCGCCTGCACGCAAGGTGATTGCGGCGATTCGCAATTTCCAGTGATGTCCAGGCCGGTGACTTTGTACGAATATGTCGTGCCTCCCGAAACTGTCGTATCGGTAAAAGGCGAACCAGCAATATTCGACGCAATTCTAGTGAATGTGCCTGGCGCGGCGCAGGTTCCGACTGCGCGATAGACATTGAAGCCTGCGGATGATGGCGACCCATCAGACCAGGTGACTTGAAGCTGATTGGGTGCCGTGGCG
>CAZXHW010000404.1:0-7322 GCA_964639915.1 uncultured Heliomicrobium sp. | reverse complement strand
CCGAATAATGAATGTCCCGCCCCGTAACAGCGGAATCGCTTGCTCTAAATCTTCAACCGCCTTTTCGGTGTTATTTTTTGTGCGCTGCCGGTGTTGCAAACAATGATTTACCGTCAACCGATAGAACCACGTCGCAAAGAGGGATTTGCCTTTGAACTGACCCAGCTTCTGATAAGCGCGCAGAAAAATTTCCTGTGTCAGATCTTCTGCCATCTCGCGTTGTCCAGTCATGCCATACGCCAGACGATAGGTGCGCAGGGAGTAGCGTTCATACAATTGTGAAAACACTTCTTCCTGCCCGGCGAGAATGATCTCTACCAGTTCTTCATCCGCCCTGATCTCGTCTGCGCGAGTTGGTTTCTCGAATCTGGTCATTCAATTCACACACCAGCTTTAGACACTGAAAGGTGCAGTTTTCTTTCAATATTTTCTTTCTGAAATTCTGTAGCTGATCTTCGAGCTTATTGAACGGAAAAAGGCGGCTTAGGTTGTCACGATCAAGTCTTTATCTCTATCGGATAGCGCGTAGGCTGGGAGTAAGAAGTAGGGAAGGCCTTTCGGTCTCATTGAAGCGCCGACCGCAATACATTTGTGGAAAGATTGCAGATTTGATCCGGCTCTTTTGATGGAATTACACGAATGGCGTTAGCTCGAAAGGCAAAAAAAGAATTCAGCTATTCATAGCGCAAACATTCGATTGGGTCGAGATTGGCCGCTTTTTTCGCCGGCCAAACACCGAAGACAAGGCCAATACTGACGGAAACAATCAAGCCGCTGGCAACTGCCCAAGCTGGAATTGAGGCCGGTAGTTCCGGCAGGAAAAACATGATTATGTAGCTGATAGCGGCTGCAACCAGCACGCCCAGCACGCCACCCAGAAACGTCAGTGTCATGGCTTCAAACAAGAACTGGCGAACAATGTCACGCTTTTTAGCGCCAATGGCTTTGCGAATGCCGATTTCGCGGGTTCGTTCGGTGACGGAAACCAGCATGATGTTCATGACGCCAATGCCGCCACCCAGCTACCCGACTGCTGAAATTGCGATAGCGAACTACCCAACATACATTGGGATGCTGTCGAATTGTTCGACCATCTTGTCGGCGGTGCTGAGATCGAAATTGTTTGGCTGGTCATACTTGACAGCACGTTGTCGGCGCAGAATTTCTTCGACCTGATCGTAGCCTTCCCGCAGCCTGCCAGTTTTAGCCTGTATGTGAAGCATCATTTCCTTGCTGATTGGCGACATTTTGCGACCGGTTTCATACGGAATGAAAAGCGCGTTGTCTTCTTCGTTTTCTCCGAAAAAACTGTTCTGGCGCTTTTCCAGCACGCCAATGACTTCAAAAGGATGGCCACCCAGATCAACATACGAACCTACGATATTGGGTTGGTGAGCAAATATCGCTTCGGCAACATTCGGGCCAATCACCATCACTTCTCGTTTGTGCTGGTCGTCAATCTCAGTGATGAATCGGCCCTGTTGCAAAGAAACATTCGTGACTTGTGCATAACTGGCTGAAACCCCCTGCAAAAAACCTTGACGATATTTCTGACCGCCGTACCGGAGCGTGCTGTCGAGCCTCCACAGAAACAGCACGTTGGCGACGGATTCAATTGCTGAGGCTTGCCGCAAAATGACTTCACCGTCTTCCGGGGTTATAGGCTTTCGCAGAAACTCGCTGCGGTCGCGATCCCCTAGGCGTGGGCCGGTTGAAAGATGAAACGCGTAAATATTGTTTGTTCCATACTCTTCGACCATGGACACGATGCGCGAGCGCAATCCGGTCAGAATTGAAGCCACGGCAACAACGGTCATAACTCCGACAACGATGCCAAGCACAGTCAGAGAGCTGCGGAATTTATGCGCGCGGATCGTGCCAAGCGCCATCTTGATAGTTTCAGTTGGGAACAGCGATTTGATCTTCATAGTCTGAGCCTCGTGATCAGTTTTTCGACAGCGCCACGATTGGATCAAGACGCGATGCTTTGAAGGCGGGATAAATTCCCGCAATCATGCCAATGCCGCCCGAAACCAGCAGCGCCAGCAAGATGTAACCAACAGTAACATTCATCGGAATTGGAGTGGTGATTCGCACAATCCAGGCAAGCAGCCAGGCCAGCATCAGCCCCATCACACCGCCAACGCCTGATAGCAAAGAGGACTCAATCAGGAATTGCATCATGATCTGCCGCTTTTTTGCGCCGACGGCTTTACGGAGACCAATTTCGAAGGTTCGTTCAGTAACGGAAACGAGCATGATGTTCATAACCACGATTCCGCCAACGACCAAAGACAGCAAAGTAATTGGCGTGACGACCAGAGCAATCGTGCCCGTAAACCGGTCAACCTGATTGTTGACGGCGCCGGTATTCACGATTCCGAAATCGTCGTCTTCGTTTCCGATCAGTTTGTGCCGGTTCCGCATCACCATTTGCGCTTCTTCTATGGTGACGTTGAGAGCTTCGGGGGCCGAGGCTTTGCCATGAAGCTGAAGACTCTGGCGCAATCCGAACAGCTTCCCGTGTGTGGTCAAGGGGATGTAAACGTGATTGTCAATGGATTGCCCCATGAAAGGACCTCGCTTCTCTTCAACGCCAATAATGGTCATTGGCAGATTTCTGATCTTCAGCGATTTGCCGATCGGGTCAGTTCCGGCGAAAAATTTCTCTCGTACATCTCCGCCGATGACACAAACCAACGCCGCGCGCTCGACTTCGTGCGGAGCCAGAAAACGGCCTTCGGCAATGGTCTTATTCTCGATTTCGACCATATTGGCTGTGACGCCAAAAATGCCCGTGCCGAAGATTTCTCTATCTTCGTACTTTAGGTTGATCCGCGTATTGGACTGTGCGCCAACTTCCTGGCACGACTTACAATGCGCTGCCAGCCATTCGTAATCTTCCACGAAAAGCCGTTTGTTGCGTTTCATCGCGCGTTCCCATTCTTCTTCAGTTCTCAGGCCCTGATTGGCGAATTGGGCAATCATAAAATGGTTGACGCCCAAAATTTTGGAAACTGTCGAGAGCACGTAGCTATTGAAGCCGCTGATCGAGGCTCCAACCACGACAACGGAAGCTACGCCGATAATGATTCCAATCAGGGTAAGGAAGGCGCGCAGTTTATGCGCAAAAATAGATTGCAATGCGATCCGTGCCGAATCAGCAAAGAAAGAGAAAAGTCGTTTCATAGGCGGAATCTCCACCCGCTAAAACGATGACAACCCTCAAAAGTTAACAGCTTGAGCAATTTTTTTGCTCAAGCTGTTTCAACTTATATGAATTGTGATTCTGATTATTCCGATTGACCCATCACCAGGACGGAAACGCTTCGATCGCGAGCTTCGTCTAGTTCAATCAGGAAAATGCTTTGCCATCTGCCAAACTGCAATTTGCCGTCGGCAACATTAAGCATGACGGATGCTGGCAGGAAAAGCGCTTTGCAGTGCGAATGGCCATTGGCCGGTTCGTCGGATGGGATGTCTACGCGGCGGCTGAAGTCGTTGTGTTCGTATTCGTGGTCACGGGGGACGTGTTTGTCCAGCAGTCGTTTCAAATCTTCGATCAGCAACGGTTCGTTTTCGTTGATAATCAATGCAGTCGTCGTGTGTTTGGTTTGGATGTTGACGATTCCATATCGAACGCCAGAGCGACTAACGATATTCGCAATGCGCGACGTCAGATCAATGAACTGCAGGCACTCGGAAGTTTTTATGTGGATAAGATCGTGATGCGCGTGCAAAGCCGCGCTTGTTTTTTCTTCAACCATAGCCAGTTGAACCATAAATCTCCTCTTGATGAAATAATAACGCCGATAAGAGTAAAGCCTATAATCGAATAAAGCGAACCGAGTTAGCGTTCTCGAGCGGCGTGGATCAAAGCTTCCATATGATCAAGATACTGTTCCAGCGCTTGGCGGCCCACCTGGGTTAGTTGATATTTTGTTTTTGGGACGCGCCCTTCGAAAGATTTTGTGCAGTTGATGTATCCGGCGTCTTCGAGCTTGCGGGCGTGAACGCTGACGTTGCCGTCCGTAGTTTTCAGCAGCTCTTTTAATGCGCTGAACGTGAGCGATTCGTTGGCGGCCAGTGCGCTGACGATGCCCAGTCGAATGCGCTCATGAATCAGATTGTCGAGTTCTGGTGCTCGCTCGGCAGCCTGAAGCGCTTGCAAAGCCCGCGCGCCTGTTCGCGGTTTGATTTGCTGCGATGTTGATCGAACTGATTTAGCCACCGTGTCTCCTTGCGATAACAATTCCAAAAACGATGTGCAGGCCTCCAAAACCTGCTGCCAAAAAATAGTTATTCCACTGAGCCGGAGCGATTAGTGCGATCGCCCCCAAAGCCATAAAGCAGATTCCCATTACGGGAACGACTTTCACCGAAAATGCTCCACCTGTCACCACACCGGTTCCATAAAGCAACAGCCACATTCCCGGCAGTATCGTTAAAGCTTCAACTCGTGCCAGTGCAATTGAAAGCAGCGCTCCGGCAAGTAGTGGCGGAGTCAGGCTCAGAGTGAATCGGCGTCCAGGTGGCGACCACAATTTGATTTGCGCTGCCGTTGCCTTGCGCTTCATGGTCAGCCCCCCAATGAGCAACGCCAGGGGCAATTCGCAGCCCCAGACGTACATCCACTCATGTTCGTCCTGAACACGTGAAGCAATCGCGGCGGCAATGAGTGCTGTTACGCCGACCAGTACACCTCCCCAGCCGGGAACGGCTGTAAACGAGGAAGCGCGTTCCATCGTTTCGCGGATAAAGCGCAGATTATCCATTGCACGGCCGTGCAGTGTGGGAACCTGAGCAGGGTCTTGATCTTGGATTTCAGGACGGAACTGATGAAGAGTACCCATAACGCGAGGGATCATAGCTGCCTGCTTGCTGTTTGACAAGTACTTGTTGCTGTAAAGCTACTCGTTCAAACGGGCTTATGAATTTCCAGCTTGCTGAGGCTGGTTTTACAACTGGCCCGGTTGCGAAATGATGATTGCTAAGGTAGAAACTGCCCACAATTCTGATTTCAAAATCACAACACAAATGGAGGTTCCTGATGTCTGAATCGGAGCGTTACCAATTCAATCGGCGCAATTTTCTCGCTGGACTGGGAGCAGGGCTGGCTGCTTCGGCGATTACACCGCAATTGCTATTTACCGCTGAAGCCAGCCGAAGTGCGGAAGAGCCAATCATTCTTGGCGCGGGCAATCATAAATACGAGTGGGTTCGCGGTTGGGGCAAGCTTCCTGAAGGCATGAAGTACGGAAGCACGCACGGTGGAGTTGTCGTGGACTCGAAAAACCAAATTTATTTCAGCACGGACAGCGATGCTGCGATTGTCGTTTTCGATCAGAATGGCAAATACCTTCGCTCCATCGGCAAAGAATGGAAGCCAGACAAAGATGGCAATGGCACCCACGACATGCAATTGCATAAAGAAGGCAAGCAGGAATTCATTTATCTGGTCAGTCTGTTCCGCAACGAATTTGCCAAAATGACAACTGCGGGGGAAGTTGTTTGGGTAAAAGGTTATCCGGAAAAATCCGGCATTTACAAAGACAAAACCCAATTCAAACCGACAGGCATCACGGTTGCGCCCAACGGCGATTTTTACGTCACTGACGGCTACGGAGCGAACTATGTGCATCGTTACAGCGCGAAGGGGGAATACTTGAACTCTTGGGGAGGCAAGAGCACGCAGGCGAAAGAAGATGGCAAGTTCAGCACGCCGCATAAAATCATCATTGACCAGCGCAGCGGCACGCCTACGGTACTGGTGACGGACCGTGCAAATCACCGGTTGCAGTGGTTCTCACTGGAAGGGAAGCACATCAAGACGGTGGACGGCACGGAAAATGACTTTTTGCGATTGCCTTCTGTGCTCAGCATTCGCGGCACAGATGTGGCCATCGGTGACCTGAAAGGCCGCGTGACGATCATTGATAAAGACAACAAGTTGGTCACGCAGCTAGGCGACAGCGGCAACGATAAGAAACAAGCGACTAACAAGATCACCCCTGATCAATGGGTGGATGGCCAATTTATTGCGGCGCACGGGATCACCTGGGACAGCAAGGGCAATTTGTATGTCTCTGAATGGAATCTGGCCGGCCGCGTCGTGAAGTTAAAGCGTGTGAAGTAACCGAACCTGGTGGTTGGCAGCTTCGTTTGCTGCCAACCATTTTCACCTGCCATCGAACCCGCCACTGATGTTTCACTTCTTTTACCTATTCTTTTCAACTATCGCCTACCGCCCTTATGTTTTCGCATTTCTTGCCTGTTACCTGTTTCTGGCCATTACTCATATCGGCTTTAAGCGAACCGCGTTGTTTTCCGTGTTGGCCTTTCTGGTCGCTTTCGTCTGCGAATGGAGTTCGGCGGTTGCGGCAACCGGCTTTCCTTTTGGGTTGTACTACTACATCAACACCACCAGCGACAAGGAGTTATGGATTGCAGGCGTGCCGTTCATGGACTCGCTTTCGTTTACGTTTTTGAGCTATGTCAGTTGGGAACTAGCGACGATGCTGCTGGGAAAAGTGCGGGCAAGCTGGCGTGATGTTCAGGTTCTAAATGCTGAGGAAGTCAGGCGAACTTGGTCCGTGAACTTCCTGGCGCCGTTTTTGATGATGTATTTGGACATCATTATTGATCCGGTGGCCTTGCTGGGGGACCGATGGTTCTTGGGCAAGATTTACTATTATCCAGTTGGCGGCAGCTATTTTGGCATTACGCTGGCAAATTTTCTGGGCTGGTATTTTGTCTGTTTCGTCATTGTCCGAGCCTTTATCAGGTTGGAAAAGTTATTGTTTACCGGCTCGGCTAGCCTCAGAAAGGGGCTGCTGAATTACCGCTACAAAGCGCTTGGAGCAGTCGGGTTATATTTTGGCGTGCTGGGATTCAATCTGTTCATGACGGTTTGGATTGGTGAAAAAATGCTGTTTGTTGTGGGCGTAATCATCGTTCTTCCATTGTTGGTGATGATTCTGCTCAAGTTGAAGCAGTCAGAAGCCGCAGAAATGGCAGAAAGGGCCGAGAGAGGAAAAAAGTAGACTGGAAACCCCTTACGACAGTCTCACCGGCATTCTTTTTACGCAATTCGTGTGAGGTACAAGTTCATGAACAGATTGAGAAGGGGATTGACTGGGATTTTGACCGTGTTGCTTTGCTGTTTGGCAAGCGCGGCTCCGTCCAGCGGGCAAGATCAAAAACAGGACACGTTGAAAATTGATACCGCGTTGGTGAGCGTGCCTGTTGTTGTCAGCGACCGGCAAGGACGGTATGTCAGCGGTCTAAAGCTTTCAGATTTCACGCTTTATGATGACAGAGTA
>CAZXHW010000403.1:0-7327 GCA_964639915.1 uncultured Heliomicrobium sp. | reverse complement strand
GGTGGAAAACGCCTCGAAGCGTGTCGAGAGCCAGCGAGTGATTCTGGGCGGCAATGACAATTTTTTGCGCAACATCAAAATCAGTTGGGGGATCGCATCTCTGCCCAATGACGCCGTTAATGCCTTCGATCTTATTCACATTGCAGATCAGCGTTTGTACCGTTTGAAGCGGGAACGCCATGGACAGTTAACCGCTTAACTAGAACTCTGAACAGAATGAAACGAGGAAATTTACAGCCAGACCAACCCAAACTCGTGCTGATTAATTCGGCCCTGACAATCGGGTTTGTGTTTTTGCTGGCGTTAATTTGGTTGATTGGCGAACGTAGCGTGAATGAGCTTCAGGCAATCAGCAATCTGGCAAATGATATTTCCAGGGATTATCAAAACCGCCTCAATAAGGCGGGAAAGATACGCGAAGAAGAGGTCAATATCATTGCTCAGGCCAAACTGGTTCGCGCAACGAACAAACTTCCAGTTTCCGTTCTTCCATTCAAGATCACGCTGAACACAGCCAAGCAAAGTTTTGTAACTGCGTTTGAAGATGCCAAAAAGTTATGGGGAGACCGCTTAAACGCGCAATCGTTAAAACCCACAGAGTTGGCTGCCTGGCGAGACGTTGAGGCGTCCGTGCCTGAGTTCCTGGACACCATCGAAAAGTTGGCATTAAAGGTTGAAAAAGAAAAAACGCCAAAGACTGATGATGGTTTGGCAAGTTCTACTGAGGGGGAAACTGGATTTGACAGCTTGTTCAAGCCAACACGAGATCGAATTGATGAAGCCATTTTCCGTCTGATCAATGAAATCAATGGTGACCAGTCTGAATTCATGACCCGAATTGCAAGTCAGCAAAGAGCTGCCGCTTCAGGAATCAGCCAGGCTCGTTGGTTTGCGTTCTTCGTTGGATTGGTTGTGGCGATTGTGGTTTTTATGATTACGCGCAGCCGGATTCTGCAATTGCGGCAAGCAACCAGTTCAGCCCGCGCCGCGCAGGGTTTTGCAAAATCCATCTTTGACAGTCAATCAAACGATATTTTGGTGATCGCCGAAAATGGAGAGTTATTGGCAATCAACCAGGCCTTCTTTAATCGGTATCATTTAAGGCCAACCGAATTACTGTTGCAGGATTATCGTGGCGCGTTGGCACACTTGCCCGAAATTGCCCTCTACATGCGCAGCGTGCTTCAAATGCCGAATGAATCCGGGGAGAACACTAATAAGCCCCTTACCCAGCGGCAGCGTATCGCAGTCAAAACCAAACGCGGACCGCGCCAAAGTCAGGGCTTTCCCGCCGAAACCCGATTGTTTGATGTGTATGTTTCTCCGCTGACCATTGACCGCGAAATTCGCGGACGCGTGGTTGTGCTGGTGGATGTCACGGAAGAAGAACGCGTTCGTGAAGAATTGCGCCGCAATCGAACTCTCAGCGCGGTGGGGCAAATTACAGCGCAAGTTGCTCATGAACTTTATAATCCGATTGGCGCGGTCAAACTGAACATTGAATTGCTGGAAATGCAGCTCGGTGAAAGCAATGAAGATTTGAAACAAACCGCTGCGCGGCTAAAACGCGGAGCGGATCATTTATCAACAATTGTCATGGATTTGCGAGATTTGACCCGTCCACGGGATCCTGATCGCAAGCCAACCGACTTGAACAAACTGATGGACGAGGTGATAGAGCTGGCTGGCGACCGGCTGGATCGCACGCGAACAACGGTTGTCCGGCAATATGCCGATGATCTTCAGGCGGGAAATTTTGATCCGCAGCAGCTTCGCAAAGTCTTTCTGAATTTGTTGATCAATGCTGTCGAAGCTTCTCCGCAAAATAGCCAGGTTATTTTGCAAACTGCTTTTCTTCCAAACGGCCAGGCTCCCAGGTTTTCGGAATTCAATGGCCAGAACGGAGCGCTGCAAGTCAGCGTGATTGATTTCGGCTCTGGCATGTCCGAAGAAACCAGGGATCGGATTTTCGAGGCGTTTTACACCACAAAACGAAATGGCACGGGCTTGGGAATGATGATCACCCAGGAAATCATCAAGAAGCACAACGGCAGGATTGAAATTGAAAGCGAGGAAGGCGCTGGAACCAAGGTCAGCGTGTTTTTGCCGGTGTGAAGAAAAGTCAAAGGCAAATATCAAACAGCAAAATGGGGATGGCCCCGGATTTTCGACGTTTGATATTTGCCTTTTGATTTTTCAGACAGAGATTACTTCGATTTCAGGATCAATTTCTTCTTTCAGCATGTGTTCGATGGCCATCAGCGTGCCGCCAACAGAACTTGGGCAGCTTCCGCAAGCGCCTTGGTAACTAATCATCAATTTTTTGTCATGAAACCCGATGATTTCCAAACCGCCCCCGTCTCCGGCCAAACCTGGGCGAATCTTTTCATCCAGCACCTGATTGATTCTATCCAGAACAGGGTCGTCGCCGGGCGTGGGCGCAGGTTTTGCCGGAGCTTGCGCGGCGGCTTCGCTTGCCGAAGGAGCTGAGCGAATCGGCTCGGCTAGTTTCTTCAGCATGTCTTCCCAGGTGATGTCCTCTTCTTTATTCACCGTCACAAAGCGATCCATGTAAAACACGGAAGTGACATTGCCGACTTTGAACAGTGAATCGGCCAATGGGTCTGCCAGCGCGGCTTCTGCATTTTGGAACGAACGTGATGAACCTATTGTGACAGGCTCTTTCAAGATGAATTTCACCGCGTTTGGATTCGGCGTGTATTCGATGTCTGCGATCTTCGGCATTTCTACTCCTGCGTTGATTGTTTCGATACGTTGTAAGTGAAAAGGATTATAGCCGCCCGGAGAGGGCTAACCAAATACGGTCTGCTGCTTTTGCCCTCAAGCCGGAAGTCAGGACATAATCCGGCCTCACTGACCAAGTCTTTTTTCTCCGGAAGGCAATTTTGAATGAAAGCTCTGACGAAGTATCTTGTCTTTAACACGAAGAACTGTCGTGAATACATCAACATAACCGATGACGTCGCTCAGGCGGTGGCAGATAGCGGCATCCAGGAAGGGATGGTGCTGGTTTCGGCGATGCACATCACTGCGGCCGTTTACGTCAATGATGCCGAAGATGGTTTAATCGCAGACATTGATGAATGGCTGGAACATCTGGCTCCAACGCGACCCGATTACAAACATCATCAAACCGGCGAAGACAATGGCGATGCGCATCTGAAAAATCTGCTGATGCACCATCAAGTCATTTTGCCTGTTACAAATGGCCGACTGGATTTGGGAACCTGGCAACAGGTGTATTACGCAGAATTTGACGGTCAGCGGCGCAAACGTGCAATCATCAAAGTTCTTGGCGAATAGATCAAAACAACTTATCAAATACACCCGATGAAAAAATATCTCCCGTTAATTCTTTCCATAGCGATCCCACTGCCCTGGATGGTTTTGGCTTTGACTGGCCAGACCCACCACATGAATCCAACCCTGGTTTCGCTGCTTTCCGGTTTGGCGATTGTCAGCGCAGCGTTTTTACTTGGCTGGGGAGCGGAATTGTCCGAACGTGATATTCCGCGTTCGCTGGCATTGATCTTTTTGGCGTTGATCAGTGTGTTGCCGGAATACGCCATCGGATTGCATTACGCTTGGACGGAAGGGCAAGCCCACAGCCACGAAGGGTTGGCAATTGCCAACATGACCGGCGCGAACAGAATTCTGATTGGTGTCGGCTGGGCACTGGTGGCGATTGTTTATTACTTCAAGCATAAGCAGACGCGTATAGAGTTGGATAAGTCGCAGGGACTGGAATTGAGCCTGCTGATTCTGGCCAGCCTTTATTCATTGATTTTGCCGCTGAAAGGCACGTTGTCGTTATGGGATGCGGTCATATTTTTCGCCATGTTTGCTTATTACGCCGGGCGAGCGATGCAGGGCGAAAAACATGATGGAGAGTTGGAAGGAATTGCGGACTATTTGTATCAGAAAATTCGCAAAAATTATAAGAAATTGGTTGTGTTGTTGATGTTAGGTTTCGCGGGATTTGTGATCTGGTTTTCAGCCGAACCCTTTGCTGAAAGCTTGAAAGAAGTGGGCGCAACTTATGGCATCAGCCAGTTTTTGCTGGTGCAGTGGCTGGCTCCGTTGGCGTCGGAATCTCCCGAAGGATTGATCGCCTTGATTTTTGCGATGAAAGGCAAAGGCTCAACTGCCATTGGCGCATTGATTTCGTCAAAAGTGAATCAATGGACGTTGCTGGTTGGCGCAATTCCGCTGGTCTATGCCATTGCTGCTGGAAGCAATGCGGCGATGGTTCTGGATGGCCGCCAGAAAGAAGAATTGCTGCTGACTTCAGCGCAATCGTTGTTTGCCGCCATTGTCATTTCAGATTTCAAGTTTGCGTTGTGGGAAGCGATGCTTTTGCTGGTTTTGTTTTCCGGACAATTCTTTTTCCCGGATGAACATATTCGCTACATCTTCAGCGGCATTTATCTGCTAGCATCAGTGGCGTTGCTGGCAAAATCAAAGCTTCGTCGGCAAATGATGTTCAACGCCTTACTGCTGAGAAACACAAAACCATCATAAATGTCTGCAATGTCTTAATCTTACAAAAAGGTAATTACAGGGACGTAATTACCCGAACTTGCCAATTTAGTTGACGTTGCTTTGCGCATGGTGGTAATTAATCGCTCGCACTTGATTCCATTCGACCGATCAAACAGACCTTAAGCAAGGAACAAACAGGATGTTCAGGACAGCTTACTCAAAACTGCCCGCTCTTTTGTTGGCGCTTCTCGCCTGTTTGGTAACCTTATATCAGCCGGTGCTCGTCGTTGCTGCGGCTTCCTGTAGCACTGATTCGGAATCAGAATCCGGATCCAAGTCCAAATCAAATTCAGAGACAGAATCCGAATCTGAAAAATTGCTGGAAGGCAAAGAGTTCTGCCATCGGACGTTTTCTTCGCGCCGATTGCGACAGGCACAGCACCAATTGTTGATCCAGACACCAATGGCGATGGATCAACAAAGACAACTTCCAGTCCTTTCAGAGTTCAATCCGTTACCGAAATTCTTTCATCTTTACTCTCCACCAACTTTACGCGCCCCTCCAGCCTAATCCAGAAAACGTCTTCTCAAACTTCAGATAGATTCCCTAAAAGCTTTTGGAAGAAAGCGTTCACAGCATTTCGCCTATCAGTCATTTTAGGTTTCGCATGAGAAGGCTCAGTCGTGCTCAAAACTCATTCTTATTACACAACTTAGCTTGGAACCGTTTTTAGAACCTATTGCCGATGTATAGGCCGATGTTCATAACGGTTCGAAATTGTCTGTAACCCGCGCAAATCGTCGCTTCAGATAGCTTTTGTATATCCGTAGCCGCCTATGCGTCCGACAGATGAGGAGTTTGCATCATGGAAAAACTAGTACGCGGAATACATCACTTTCAGACAACTCACTTCAACGCTCATCGTGAATTGTTCAGAAAACTTTCTGAGGGACAGCAGCCTGACACGTTGATGATCACTTGTTCGGATTCGCGCATTTCGCCCGATCTATTGTTGCAAACTCAGCCAGGTGAGCTGTTCGTGTTGCGAAATGCCGGAAACATTATTCCGCCCTACGGCGCAGTTCGCGGCGGAGAAGCTGCCACCGTCGAATACGCAATCAAAGCTCTCAACATTAATCACATTGTGATCATGGGACATTCGCATTGTGGCGCGATGAAAGGGTTGATGTCGCCAGAACCATTGACCGGAATGCCTCTGGTTGCCGAATGGCTGGGACATGCATCTGCAACCAGACAAGTTGTCGAAGAATGCTATCCGGATATGACAGGACTGGATCTGTTGAATGCAGCCATTAAGGAAAACGTCCTGGTGCAATTGGACAATTTGCGAACTTATCCGGCAGTCGCCGCCCGCCTGGGGAAAGGCGAATTGACCCTGCATGGTTGGGTTTATGAAATTGAAAGCGGAAGGATATTGGCTTTCGACAACGAATCATCGCGTTTCGTGCCGATCTCTTCCCAGCAAACGCCTGCGGCTGTGACTTCACGCCAAACTCTGACGCGAAAAATTGGACTGTCACTGGAGTATCTGGAAACGGAAACCGCGGCATAGCAAGAGAATGACCACTTACACCTCACATTCCAGGCAAGGATAAAAATACAAGGAGTAGACAATGCAAAATATGACGGCAACGCAGAGTCCAGATAAGAGCAAGTCCGGCTTGCTGAACAGATTGTTTTATTTTCTCAACCCTTTTGATCAACGCTTTGAAGATTTAACCAAAGGCAACTGGAAGCTGAACGCCTGGCGCGACACCAGCGCCGGGTTGATCGTGGCAATGATGGCCATTCCGATGGCTATGGGGTTTGCGATGGCGTCCGGGTTGCGTCCTGAGCACGGCATTTTGGCCGGCGCAATCGCAGGGTTGATCGGTGGCCTGTTCAGCGGTTCCAAGTACAACGTTTACGGACCGGTCGCTGCCCTAATTCCAGTAATTGCAGGAATTATGGGCGCTTATAAAACGCCGGAAGATCCGTACGCGGGACATAGTTACCTGGTGTTGGTCTGCGTGGTTTCGGGACCAATTCTGATGTTATTTGGATTGATTGGCTGGGGCCGTATCGCCAATCTGGTTCCCCATTCGATTGTCGTCGGATTCAGTGTCGGCATTGCAATTACCATCGCCTTTACCCAGCTTGGCGAAGTGCTGGGGTTGAAGGCTGCGGTTACGGGCAGCTTTTTTGAAAAGGTCGGCGTCATTGCAAACAATCTGGATCAATTCAATTGGGCGGCATTGTTGCTTGGGGCGCTGACATTTCTGATCACCCGGTATTTGCTGAAGATTTCTCTGTACGTTCCTGCTCCGCTGATTGCCTTGGCAGTCTGCACAATTTTGTCCTCCACAGTGCTTAGCGGAATGGGCTTGAGTTTGATCAGCACCAAGTATGGCCAGATTCCAACGGACTTCTTTGTTTTCACGCCGCCTGCGCTCCCTGCACTTACTCCAGCAATCATTGGAGAAATCCTCTACTACGCATTGGCCTTTGCGTTCGTTTGCGGTTTGGAAAGCATTCTGGCTGCGCGTATGGCTGACAGGATGGCAAACAATAAGGGCACACAATACGACCCGAACAAGGAATTTTTCGGGCAAGGGTTGATTCAATTGTTTGTGCCGATGCTAAACGGCATGCCGTTGTCAGGCGCGCTGGCCAGAACCGCAACCAACGTCAAATTGGGCGCGATGTCACCGTTGTCCGGAATTATGAAGTGTGTGCTGAAATTGTTTCTTGCCTATTTCCTGGCGCGGTATCTGGAAATGGTTCCGATGGCCTGTATCGGCGGCATTTTGCTGTGGGTGGCTT